>DASTGE010000857.1:0-17293 GCA_035719405.1 Burkholderiaceae bacterium | reverse complement strand
AGTCGCGAAGCGCCCTACCCTGCGAGTCTCGAACAAGTGGGCGTGCGGGCGTTATGCAGCAACCGCGACCTGCCGCTACTGATGTCCTCCAGCGGCGCGGCCGGCGAGCTGACACTCGACGGCACAGCACCTTTGGCCGGGGTGCGCATCCTCAAGGGACCGTCGCGGCCGCTGTCGGCGCTGCGTGAAGGCAACGCCGCCTGGAAGCTGATCAACCAGCTGACGCTGAATCATCTGTCACTGCTCGACACCGATGCGGAGCAAGGCGCAGCCGCGTTGCGCGAGCTGTTGCGCCTGCATGTGAGCGAGGCGGACTCCGCATTGCATCGCCAGATCGAGGGCGTGCGATCGGTGCGCACCTCATCGATCGTGCGCCGGCTGCCGATGCCCGGCCCGATTGCGTTCGGACGCGGCGTACGCATCGAGCTTGACGTGGACGAACTGGCCTTCCAGGGCGCAAGCGCATGGCTGCTGGGCAGCGTGCTGGAGCGCTTCTTTGCGCGCCACGTGTCCATGAACGGCTTCACCGAGACTCGCGTTCGCTCGCATACGCGTGGGCAGATCCTCAACGGGAGGGCCCGATGCGGTACACGCCCGATCCTGTGAAGCTCGCGGCTTTGCAAAGCACCTTTGTTGACATGGCCGCGCAACCGTGGCGCTTCGACTATTTCCATGCACTGCGCATGATCGAAGCGCAGCATCCGCACAAGCCGCGACTGGGTACGGCCCGCCGTCCCGTCGATGAACCCGTGCGGCTCGGCCAGAACCCCGAGTTGAGCTTTGCGCCGGCTGCCCTGCATGCCGTGCAGCCCGCCAGCGCGACACGGCCACCGCGCATCGAGGTGCGCTTCTTCGGCCTGTTCGGGCCCAACGGACCGCTGCCGCTGCACCTGACCGAATACGCCCGCGAACGGCTGCTCCATCAGAACGACCCGACCTTCGCTCGCTTCGCCGATCTCTTCCATCACCGCCTGCTGCTGCTGTTCTACCGGGCCTGGGCGCAGGCGCAGCCGACCGTCGCGCTCGACCGCCCCGATGAGGATCGGTTCGCCGACTACACCGGCTCGCTCGGCGGCATCGGCTCGCTGACGCTGCGGGGCCGAGATGCGGCGCCGGACCACGCCAAGCTGTTCTTCGCCGGCCTGCTTGCGCGCCAGGTGCGCAACGCCGACGGCCTGGCCGCGTTGCTGTCGGGCTACCTTCGCCGCCCCGTCGAGGTCGAGCAGTTCGTCGGTGCATGGATGCCGCTGCCGGAGGCCGAGCGCACCCGCATCGGACTCTCGATTGCCGGCCGTACGAATCCCACGGCCCGGTTGGGCGCGGGCGCCGTGCTGGGCCGCACGGTGTGGGACCGGCAGTGCAACTTCCGCATCCACATCGGGCCGCTCGACGCAGAGGCCTTCAAGTCACTGCTGCCCGACGGCAGCGCCCTGCCCGCCGTGACCGCCCTCGTCGCCCACTACGCCACCGGCGAACTGGCCTGGGACCTGAAGCTCACGCTGCGCGCCGACCATGTGGCGCCGGTTCGCCTCGGCCGCGCAGGCCGGCTCGGCTGGACGAGCTGGGTGGGCGAACGGCGCAAGGACGCACCGGCCGAACTGCAGCTGTCGCCGGCCTCTGCATTGAAGGCGATGGCCCGTCGACACCGATCATCCGCCACGCCGGCTCACGCCGTGGCCAACCATTGAATCAAAAGGAGTACTGCATGGCCGAGATCAGTCGAGTCACCCTCTTCGGCAAGCTCAACCCACTGGCTTACAAGTCGGTCGAGGGCGCGACGGTGTTCTGCAAGCTGCGCGGCAACCCTTATGTGGAGCTGGAGCACTGGGTTGCGCAGATCGTGCAGAACCAGGACTCCGACTGGCACCGCATCATCAAGCACTACGGACTGGATGCGTCGGTGCTGGCCAAGGACATCACTGCCGCGCTGGACCGGCTTCCGCGCGGGGCCACCTCCATCTCCGACCTCTCCGACAACATCTCCAATGCAGTCGAACGAGGCTGGGTCTACGGCTCGCTGATGTATGGCGACAGCGCCGTGCGCACTGGCTATGTGCTGCTCGGCATGCTCAAGACCAGCTTCCTTCGCAACGCGCTGTTCGCGATCTCGCGCCAGTTCGAGCGCATCAAGCCCGACGATCTGAGCGAAAACCTGCCGAAGATCATTGCTGCCTCACCGGAGGACGGACAGGGTGCGACGGATGGTTCCAGCGTCGGCGGCGCCGGTGCGCCGGGCGAGGCCAGCGGGGCCATCGCACCCGCCGCCATGGGCAAGCAGGAAGCGCTGAAGAAGTTCACCACCAACCTGACCGAGCAGGCACGCAGCGGCAAGATGGACCCCATCGTCGGCCGTGACGACGAGATCCGGCAGGTGGTCGACATCCTCATGCGTCGGCGTCAGAACAACCCGATCCTCGTCGGCGAGGCGGGCGTGGGCAAGACGGCGGTGGTCGAAGGCTTCGCGCAACGCATCGCGCGTGGCGACGTGCCGCCGGCCTTGAAGGAGGTGGAGCTGCGTGCGCTCGACGTCGGTCTGCTGCAGGCGGGCGCAAGCATGAAGGGCGAGTTCGAGCAGCGGCTGCGCTCCGTGATCGACGAAGTGCAGGCCAGCCCGAAGCCGATCATCCTCTTCGTCGACGAGACGCACACGCTTGTGGGCGCCGGCGGTGCGGCGGGCACGGGGGACGCGGCGAACCTGCTCAAGCCCGCGCTTGCACGCGGCACGCTGCGCACCGTGGGTGCAACGACCTGGGCCGAGTACAAGAAGTACATCGAGAAGGACCCTGCCCTCACGCGGCGATTTCAAAGCGTGCAGGTCGACGAGCCGAGCGAGCAGAAGGCCATTCTGATGATGCGCGGCGTCGCGTCGACGATGGAGAAGCACCATCAGGTGCAGATCCTCGACGAAGCGCTGGAAGCGGCGGTGAAGCTGTCGCATCGCTATATCCCTGCCCGTCAGTTGCCCGACAAGTCAGTGAGCCTGCTCGACACGGCTTGTGCGCGCGTGGCGGTGAGCCTGCACGCGACGCCGGCCGAGGTGGACGACAGCCGCAAGCACATCGAGTCGCTGGAAACCGAACTCGGGATCATCGGCCGCGAGAAAGCGGTGGGCATCGACGTGGCCGAACGCGAGGCGAATGCGCAGGCGCTGCTGGCGCAGGAGCGCGAACGGCTGGCGACGCTGGAAGCGCGCTGGAACGAGGAGAAGGGGCTGGTGGATCAGCTGCTCGCGCTGCGCGCGAAGCTGCGCGCGGGAAGCCGACCGGTCGAAGGCACGGGGAGTTCACTTGAAGCCTCCGTGGCCGGCGCGGATTCCGCAGCGGCGACGCTGACCGAAGGCGAACGCAATGCCGCCCTCGACAAGCTGCATGAGCTACAGACACGGCTGACCGCACTGCAAGGCGAGAACCCGCTGGTGCTGCCCACCGTCGACTACCAAGCCGTGGCGAGCGTCGTTGCCGACTGGACCGGCATCCCCGTCGGCCGCATGGCACGCAACGAGATCGACACCGTCCTCAAGCTGCCGCAACTGCTGGGCCAGCGCGTGATCGGCCAGGACCACGCGATGGAGATGATTGCCAAGCGCATCCAGACCTCACGCGCCGGCCTCGACAACCCCAACAAGCCGATCGGCGTCTTCATGCTCGCGGGCACTTCGGGCGTGGGCAAGACCGAAACCGCCCTCGCGCTCGCCGAAGCGCTATATGGCGGCGAGCAGAACCTCATCACCATCAACATGAGCGAGTACCAGGAGGCGCACACCGTCTCGTCGCTCAAGGGCGCGCCGCCCGGGTATGTGGGCTATGGCGAAGGCGGCGTGCTGACCGAAGCAGTGCGCCGCAAACCTTATTCGGTGGTGCTGCTCGACGAGGTCGAGAAGGCTCACCCTGATGTACACGAGCTGTTCTTCCAGGTGTTCGACAAGGGCTGGATGGAAGACGGCGAAGGCCGGCGGATCGACTTCAAGAACTCGCTGATCCTGCTCACCACCAATGCAGGGACCGATCTCATCGCCAGCATGTGCAGGGACCCCGACCTGATGCCGGATGCGCAAGGATTGGCAAAGGCCCTGCGCGAGCCGCTGCTGAAGATCTTCCCGCCCGCGCTGCTGGGCCGGCTCGTGACCATCCCTTACTACCCCTTGAGCGACGAGATGCTGGGCTGCATCGTCAAGCTGCAGCTGGGTCGCATCAAGAAGCGGGTGGAGGAGCGCTACCGGATTCCGTTCGAGTATGGCGACGACGTGGTGAAGCTCGTCGTCTCGCGCTGCACCGAGAGCGAATCGGGCGGGCGGATGATCGACGCCATCCTTACCAACACGATGCTGCCCGACATCAGCCGCGAGTTCCTGAGCCGGATGATGAAAGGCGAGCCGATCGCCCGCGTTCACGTGGGCGTCGGCGAGGGGCAGTTCGCCTATGGCTTCGATTGAAAGGAAATTCGATTGACAGGCCGCATGGGCCTGTGACGAGAACAATCCGTGTCTCTCCCGGCAACCGTCGCGCGCGCCGGGCGATTCAATTGACGGCGAAATCGGCAGCGATTTAATGGAGGTTCGTGTATGCATCAATTCTCCCAGGCATGGAAAGCCGCCCAGGCGGCGTACAAGACCGACGAACTGCACGACGACCTGAAGCCCTTGAAATGGACACTCAAAGCCCTGTTGAGCGGGGACGAGCCGCCCAAGAACGGCAAGGTGCTCGACAGCCTGCGCGACATCATCAACCGCAAGGCCAAGCAGGTGGCGACCAGCGCCAGTGTGCCTCTGCATGAGGCCACCGGGCGGGTGATCGTCCAGTACGCGGGCACGGCAGCCTCCAAGAACACGCGCGCGGCCATGCTCAAGATGCTCTATCACCTCTACATGGTCGGCTCGTCGGGATCGCAGGCACTTTGGGTGTATGCACCACCCACCTGCTACGACAAGTGGATCTTCAGTGAGGTGAAGAACATCAACGACGACGCCGGCCTCATCACGGTGCTTGGCAAGGACGGGCCGGAGGTGTACAGCGCGAAGCAGCGAGGCCTGATGCTGCAGTCGGTGCTGACGGCCAAGGCCTTGTCCCTCAACGCGCATGCACTCGCCGCACGCGCCGAGGGCAAGACGCTCGACCTGATACGAAACTACTTCGCAACGGCCGCGACGACGGAGAGCCAGCTGAAGACAATCGCCTCGCGGCTGGCGAAAGGCTTCCAGTTGATGGCTTTCGCGCTCAACCGGGGCGTCGTCGTCATTTCCGACGAACCCAAGGACCGCGCCGGAGGAGGCTGGGGCGACTTCGCGCTCGCCTACATCGGCGAGGACATGTGCGTCATCTATGTGCAAGGCGGGATGCTGGCCAAGGTCGACAGCTACGGCGGCGGCGATGAAAAGTCGCTGATGCGAACCGCGCGGACCATCGTTCACGAGACATCGCACAAGGCCGTCCATACCGACGATGTCATCTACGGCTCGGCAGGCGGGTTGAAAGTGGAGGGATCGGCCACGCTCACGCCCGAATACGCAATTGCCAATGCGGACAGCTGGGCCTACTTCTGTGCGGACGTCAACGACAAGCTGAGGCCGAGCGCCAAGGTGCGCGCACGTACTGCGGCTCCTGCCATCCTCGGCGCACCCACAACGACGCTCGCCGTTTAGAACCGGATGAATCGAATGCCGTCCACGACGGTCCTGTTCACCCTCAAGACCGCGCTCGGCGCGGCCCTGCGCCTGCGCAGCCTCTCCGGTGTCGAAGAGATGGGACGGCTCTTCGAGTACCAGGTGCTGGCCCTGGCCGACGGCAACGAACAGGTCGACCTCGATGGCCTGCTAGGTACGAAAGCGTCCGTGGCGGTCGAGTTGCCTGCAGGCGGGGAGCCGCGTCACTTCCACGGCATCGTGGCGGCATGCGGACTCGACGGCGGCAGCGGCCGACTCGCGGGTTACCGGCTGACGCTGCGCCCCTGGCTCTGGCTTGCGACACGTCGCATCGACACGCGCATCTTCCAACAGAAGTCCGCGGTCGATGTGATCAAGGCCGTGTTTGAACCGTATACCGGCGACTTCGAGTTCGACACCACGGGTGGCAAGACGGCGATCGAATACTGCGTGCAATACCGCGAGACCGACTTCGACTTCGTCAGCCGGCTCATGGAGCAGGAGGGGCTCTACTACTTCTTCCGCCATTCGGCCGACAAGCACACATTGGTGATCACCGACAAGATGTCGGCCCATGTGGCGTATCCGGGGCACGGCAGGATCGTGTTCCGCGAATCGCTGGACCATCTGCTCGATGTGGAAGGCGTGACCGAATGGCGCACCCGGCGCGAGATCCAGCCGGGCAAGGTCACGCTCACCGACTTCAACTTCGTCACGCCAAAGACCAGCCTGCTCAAGAGCAAGGCTTCCACGATTCCCAAGGCCAAGCCGGCTTACGAGGTTTACGACCCGCCGGGCAAGTACGAGGTGGCCGGCGATGGCGAGCGGTATGCGGGCTTGCGCATGCAGGAGTTCGAGGCGCGTCACGCGCGGGCCGCCGGCTCCGGCAGCGCGCGCTCGATTGCGAGCGGCTACCGCTTCACACTAACCGAGCATCCCCGGTCGAGCGAAGACGGTGAGT
This sequence comes from Burkholderiaceae bacterium, assembly GCA_035719405.1. Classification (GTDB taxonomy): domain Bacteria; phylum Pseudomonadota; class Gammaproteobacteria; order Burkholderiales; family Burkholderiaceae_C; genus CAMLIZ01. The sequence continues at coordinate 10,694 of DASTGE010000857.1, read as the reverse complement.
ATGTCGTCGTCTCCACCCACATTGAGGCGGTGTACAGCGGCTACGAATCTGGCCAGGGTGAATCGCGCTACACATGCCGCTTCGAAGCCATGCGTGGCAGCGACATCTTCCGTCCCGCACGCATCACGCCCAAGCCCGTGGTCGGCGGTCCGCAAACCGCGATCGTCGTCGGTAAGAGCGGCGACGAAATCACCACCGACGAGCATGGCCGGGTGAAGGTGCAGTTCCACTGGGACCGGCTCGGCAAGAACGACGAGACAAGCTCGTGCTGGGTGCGCGTGTCTCATCCGTGGGCTGGCAAGGGCTGGGGCATGATCGCGCTGCCGCGCATTGGCCAGGAGGTGGTCGTCGACTTTCTCGAAGGCGACCCCGACCGCCCCATCATTACCGGCCGGGTCTACAACGGCGAGAACAAGCCACCCTATGCGCTGCCGGACAACGCGACGGTGAGCACCGCCAGGAGCCGTTCCAGCAAAGGCGGTGGCGACAAGGACTTCAACGAGCTGCGTTTCGAAGACAACAAGGGCAAGGAGTACATCTGGTTCCAGGCCCAGAAGGACTACTACCAGCACGTCAAGAACGACTCGTTCACGCTAATCGACCACGACCAATTCCGCATCGTCAAGAAGAACTTGAACGACGAGATCAAGGAGAACGTGCAGCTGCTGGTCGGCAAGGACCGCAAGACACAGGTCAAGGGCAAGGACCAGTTGAGCGTCGACGGTGACCGGCTGGTGCAGGTGCAGGGCAAGCAGGACACCAAGGCGTCGGCGGACCTGGTGTTCGAGTCAGGCGCGGTGATCTCGTTGAAGTCCGGCGCCGACACTCATGCGAAGGTGGGTGCGAACCTGGGCGTCGATGCGAGTGCGAATGTGCACATCAAGGGCGGAGCCAATGTGGTAATCGAAGCCGGCGCGATGCTGACGCTCAAATGCGGCGGAAGCTCGATCGTGCTGGGGCCGACGTTGTCGATTACCGGGTCGATGGTGCTCATCAATTCGGGAGGCGCGGCCGGAGCGGGAACCGGTGCGAATCCGAAGACGCCCACGGCGCCGGAGAAGCCGGAGCCTCCGAAGGAGCCGAAGGATCCGTTGGCGTGAAGGGGCCGACACTTCTGGCGGCTGACGTTTGACACGAGCGGCGGCTTTCCGACGACGATGGCAGCTGGAAAGACCTCCGCTCGATTGAAGATTCGGATTACTTCTCGGCCTTCAGAACCGTTCCCAGCGTGAGCGTCTTGACGTGGTACTTCCCTTGCAAGTCGTCCAATTTGAACAGGTTGTTCCTCGCCATCACGATTCCCATCGCAGCCTCTTGCTGGATGAAAATGATGTCACCCGCGTTTGCAGAAAAGCTGACTTCAGCCCAGTTCTCCGCCTTTGAGTAAACCTTGTGCGGTCCGGGCTGGATTGAGAAATAGACATACTGGCTCGACCTGGTGTAGCCCATTTCTGACTGGGCCTCTTGATCGTCGAGGAAAACATTGAAGCGGACTAAACCACCCAGTGGAGATGGACGAACGACATAGACCATCGCCTTGCCCTGCTCGGGGAGTTTCGGAAGCTGATAATTTGCCGTTTCAGCCTTCATCTTCTCCGGAGAAGGCAGGCTTGCACACCCTGACATTACAAGCGCTGCACACGCGATAAGCAGTGACCCGATAGCACTTCTTCTTTGCATTACACGCCTCCTGCGTGCTGTTGAGGAATCCTGGAGCCTGACGTCGAACTTGAGCGGCTGCCAAAAGGCTGCCAAAGGCCAGTACGCTTAGACGCCGAATTCGGCGGGACGTTAAAGGGCCGGCCGATGAACTGACAAAACCAATTGCTCGATGCTCCGCGCGCTGTAGGACGGGAAGGACAAATGCGCGCAGCGCCAACGTTTCGAGTGAGTGTCAATCGTGTCCGGCAAAAGTACTCCAAGCGTTCTCTGCCTAAAGACCGGCACCCCACGCAGGCGGTGACAAGCCTAGACTCTAACGCATCGACGTGCGCCGAAGCGGGACCGTACCACACAAACCCGCGAACCCTTGAGCGACGGAGTTACTCGACGTTCAGCATGCTGCAGTCGCGCAACGTTTCAGCTTTAGGGGTAGACGGCGGCATGGCACCTTGGCCGCGAGGCGCTGCACGAGCGGGGGGATTACACCGACTCTTTGCGGCCTGAAGGAGTAACGTCGAGTTGAAATCCCAGAACCGAGGCGACGTTCATGCTGGTCGCAGCCTCGGGATTGCCGCTGGCCGAGAGTGCGTGGTAAAGGCCTTCTCGGCCAACCCAGCTTCACGCGCGAGGAGTCATACCCTTTGCGTGTGGGATGTCACCCAGCGCAGCTGCAACAAGCACGGCATCGCCTTCCTCCAGCGTTGCCTCGAGGTAGACGACCATGTCCTCCTCCGTTTTGAGGCGGTCCGAGGGGGCGGGGGTGCCGCCCCGCTTCGGATGTGGTGTTGCTTCACAGAGTCGCGATACAAGCTGCGCGGCGTTGTACGTACATTCAACGGTGTAGGGGATTCTCCGCTCCTTGAATCGCTCCAACGAACGCAACAGCTTGTCGTGACTGGAACCCTGCCCCACAAGCGGACGGCCGCTGTCCTGTACTACCTTTGGACCATCCCAACTGACTGTCAGTTCAATCTTCCATCTTTCGAGGACGTCGAGCACACGCGTCGATGAGAGCGTGCCGTTGGTCGTTGCGACAAAACTCGGTCGCACCGCCCACTGCCCCTTCCCGATAGCGGCCTGGAAGCGCTGGCCGACGGCGTCAATTGCCTTCAAATTGAGCAACGGCTCACCGCCGAAAAAATGAACGATGGAGACTCCAGCGTACATCTCCATCACGCGCGAAACGATCGCCTCCGCCCGCGCAACCGGCATCAGGGACTTTTCAGAGTGGTAATAGCCGTGGTCAGCATTGCAATACGAGCACCAGAGATTGCATGCGTTGCTTACGTTCAAAGTGAGTCGGTTGATTTGTGGCCGAATATTTGAAGCTGCCAGCGTCTCCACGCCTAGCATGACCGGCATGAGTGCTTGCCGCCTGTCCAGATGAAGCGCATCTGGCAGAGGTAAATCTGAATCGGTTGTCCGCGATGAGCGGGGAAGAAGCTGACTTGCGACCGACTCAAGCGAGTAGTCCTTCACATGTTCGATCACGTACAACTTGAAGCCGTCCTGGTCGTAGTAGACGCAGTCACTTCCGCGACGCAGAAGAACGCCCTGGGTCAGGACGAGTGGACGAGTCTGTCCATGGTATCTCCCTGAGATTAGTGACCGGCGCGATCAGCACGCGTTCGAAGGCGCGCCCGTTTTGAGGTGTCTATCTGACCGCACGCTCCATCCTATTCCAGCACGCAGCACCCTCGCAACCACTTTTGACCACGAAATTTGCGGGCCCGGAACGTCGCCTCTCAACTGACGAGATGGCAAGCCGACTTGCTGGAGGGGAGTGACGACGTGCGGATTTCTAAGCCACGCCCTTGACCGGTCTTCATTTCGCGCACCGATTGCCTTGCAAGCGCGCAGGGTCAGGTCTGGCTGCCAAAGCGCACGTCAGAGAAGACCTGGGTTCCTTTGCCACACTGACCACGTGAGCAACGATGCGAAGCTTACCCACAGCAGGTACGGGACCAACAGCACAGCGGCCAGCCGACTGCTGCGCCAAAAGGCGATAACGGTAGACACGATAAGCGCGAGCAAAACCAGCACTTCCGCCGCAGCAAGGGCTCCCCGATGCCAAGCGAAGAACAGCCACGACCACAGTGCGTTTACCGCAAGCTGCGCGACGAACAAGCCGAGCGCACCCTTCTTGGGGCCCGACGACCGCCACACCAACCATGCAGAAACGCCCATAAGGAAATACAGCGCTGACCACACCGGACCGAACAGCCACGCTGGCGGAGCCCACGGTGGCTTGTTCAATCGGACATAGAACCCCGCTGCATCAACGGAGGCAATTGCCCCGACTGCTGCCGCAGCGAACGCAACGAACAGCCAGCCAATCAATCCGACGAGTTGCGATGCCAGGGGACGTTGCGTCATACATGTGCAATGTAAGGTCGGAACGTGGCTTCTTGCGCAGAGGTTGAGCGTGAAGCCCAGAGACCAGCGGCTCGAGGGCGGATGAACGGCGCTTTTCCGTGTATTCACTGTGAGCCGCGGCGGCTGCGGCTTTCGGCTTGCAAGGCCTGGCGGAACAAGAAGGAACCTCACGTCCCTCCCGGCGTCCCGGGCCCGCCCGCCTCGATCGATCTGAGAATCTTCACCAGGAACCGATGGATCTGCGCATTGGACTTCGTTACCCCCGGCAGCAGCGACGCGAAGTCGAATTGAGGATTCGCCTCCGCGAATCGCAGGGCGGCGACGATGTTCGCGATCTCGTCCGGATCGTAGTCGAGCTGAAGCGCCTCCAACTGCTGCTCGTTCAGCCCCTGGAATCCTTCGATGTCGTCCACGCGGAAGATCAGGGTGAGCGGGATACGAAGGAAGTTCACAGGACTCATTGGACTTGCATCTTCTGATCGACCAAAAGCGCTCACGGATTGCGCCGTGGGATTGTCGGCTGTTTGCGCGAGCTGAAGCGCGCCCGGCATGCAGTGCCCGTTCCCGGTCGAAATGTCATCCACCCATCCTTCACAACGCCATCGTGGACCTCGATCTCGACAGCCGTCGTCGCGTTTGGCACCATCGCGGCCTCATGCACATCCGCCCGCATCGGGCTTCGCTCCTCACACTCACGCGGGCCTCGAATTGAGCAGCAGCCCTGTTGACCCTGCCCGGCGCGAGTCAGAAGCACTGCTGGCCCCTCTGTGGCCTGAAGTCGTGCAACGGCTCGGCGATCGTGTTCACACCTTCCATGAGCGCGCATGGGCCGCATCCTCGCAGCACGGACTGAGCGACACCGCCAGCGCCGCACGTTACCTCAACCTCTGCTTCGCCTTCGGCCCCGCCTTCGAAGAGCGCCCGGAGAACGAATGGGCATTGGCCATCCTGGCCGACGATCGCCTGTCGCCCTGGCTCAAGCTGCACCAGCTCGTGCTGCGTTCCGCCCGCGAGCTGAGGCGCCGGGGCGCCGATGCCCAGGCGCTGCTGCTTGCGGACGCATCGCTGCTTGACGCGCTCGACCGTCAGCGGTTGGCCGAGGGGGCGCAGCCCCTGGCCCGCACCGCGTGCGACCTCCATGTGCTCGACCTGCGCGTGCTCGATGACGGCTGGCGTCACGAGTACCGGAATGTCGACGGAAGCTGGCAGCGCTGCTCCGGCCCGGCGCTGCCCCCATCGCTGCGCATCGACGCGGAACACCCGACACCGTGGCGTGTGGTGGTGCTCACGCATGCGCAAGGCCAGGGTCCGCTCGCGCAGCTTCAGCTCAGGCAGATCCTGCACGCTGGCTGCGGTGAACGCCATCCTGCCGTCCGGTGGCTCGATGCAACCGGCGCCACTGCATGGCAGGGACATGAGGCAAAGGCGGTGAGTTGGCCGGTACAGGCCTTGGCCGGGCCGGTCGTCGCCAACGGGATGAAAGTCACCCTGTGCGAGGAAACCACGCCGGCCGTCCATCTGCTGGAGGTGGAGAACTGCGGGCTGCGCGATGAAGGTACAGCCCTCGGGCCGCAACGGTTGCAGGTGCATGCGTATCCGGCGGACCAATGGATCTTCGCTTTGCAGCGCGCCCGGGTCGAGGAGCCAGGCCGGCCGCCATCGCGCACGCGCCTTCGCATCGAGCGCGACGGCACCCTGCAACCCTCTTCGGCGTGGCTGGACGGCTTCGACCAGCTGCTCCCTCGCGCAATCGATGCGGGCATCGGGCGGTTGTCGCAAGCATGGCAGCAGGCGGCCCAAGACGGCACGGTGCAGGCGAGGTTCGATCTTCTGATCGGCAGCGCCGCGCTCACCTGGGGCTGGCGCGAGGGACCGGGCGGACTTGACGATGCGCCCGTGCTGCGCGTGATGGCGGAACTGCAGCTGGACAACATCGTCGACTTCCAAATGGAAGGCGTTGTGGACTGCGGCGGCAGCCGGGCCCGTGTGCGGATTGCCACTCACGGCAATTCCCCTTTGACATTCGGGACCGAGCGTACACAGGCGGAGCCCTCCGTGCTGGAAGCCCTGCTGCCGGCAGTGACGCGCTTTCGCTTCCCCCTGCAGCTGCAATTCGATCCCATTGCCAGCGAGGACGGGACGATGTGGAGCGATGCCGGCCCCTGCACCGGTGCCTTGGTTGGAGAGGCGGGGTTGCGCCCTTCCCTGCTGGGCGGCGGCGGATGGCAGTGCTATGCACGCCTCAGCCTGGAACCGGTGCTCACGCCGGTGACCGTGCACGACCCGTTACTTGGCCGAACGCGACGCACGCTGGCCCTGTTGCCGGCCATGCAACTGCTGGACTGGTGCCTCGGCTGATGGAACGGCTGCTCATGCTTCGGCTGCAATCGATGGGCTGCGCCGCGCAGGCCTGGCTGAACGACATCCCCATGATCCGCACGCCCCACGCGGGTGGCGCGTTGGTCGTTCCCGTACACGAGTACGTGCTGGAGGGCGACAACGACATCCGCCTCGTTCTGGAACCGACCCCCTTGGCCGCTGCAGCGCCGCCGAGGATCGCGGCAGCGGACCTCGCCGCGAACATGCGCCTGCTCTTGCCCCGTGTGGGTCGGGTCGGCAGCGAATCGAGCGCACGTTCGCTGGCCGGGCTCGATCTTGCCGTCCCCGAAGGCGAGGTCTACACGCCCGGACTGCAGTGCTGCCAAAGCGTGGTGCTGCCCGTGAAGTTCCCGCGCTGGCGATGGCTCGACGTGCCCGTCATCCCCGACGCTCAGTCCGTGCAGCCGATCGTCGCCGCCTTCGTCCAGAACCTCGCGATCGCGTTGGCCAAGGGCGATGCCGATGCATTCCTCCAGGCAGCCCGGCTTCGCTTCGAGGAGACCGCCCTCGCCTACCAGCAGCCGCTGTCCGACCTCGCGGCCCGCTGGCGCTCGCGGGTGCAGCTGCTGCACGCGACAAAGGCATTGAAGCTCGTGGTCCTGCCAGCGTTGAACGACGTTCAGGTTGTGCCCTGTGCCGGCGGACGGCTGCTCGAATGCATCGCCCCCGACGGCGAGCCCATCCTTCGCACGGAAGCCGCAGCCGACGGATCGCGGCATGCATGGCCGATCCGGGTTGCGGTGGTGGAGGGGCATTGCCACGTCATGCGCTGAACGTCAACCGATGATGATCGCAGCCGAATGAGGCAATGGTCGTCAGAGGCCGGCCACGGGGCTATGCTTGATCTTGACCCACGCGCACTGTCGCCCTCACACCCATGTTCCTAGAAGCGGCAGTTGACCGCTTCCCGCCGCTGGCAACCTCACATGAACTCACGCAATTTCCCCCACGACCACTGTTCCCGCTTGGGTGAGAACGCTACGCACCCGAGCGGGCCGCCCTCGGGCGCGCTGGCGGCGCTCCTCCTAGCGGGCATTGAGCCCGCGTCGTCGTCGTCGCGCCTTGCCAGCACACCCGAGGCCGGCCCGCTCGGGCGCGTTCAACTGCCGTTTCTAGGATGATCGTTCTCACGGTCCAGAGCTTCAACGGCGCGCCCGCCGAGCCGCTGTCGGCCAGTTTCGACGAGCTGGGCGGCACCATTGGGCGCTCCGACAACAACCAGCTGGTGCTGCCCGACCCCGAGCGGTCGATCTCGCGAATCCATGCCCAGGTGATGTTCCGCAACGGCAGCTACGCGATCCGTGATCGCGGCAGCAATCCGATCATCGTGAACGGACAGCCGCTGGGCAATGGCCGCGAGGCGCCGCTGCGCGACGGCGACCGCCTTCAGATCGGCGGCTATGTGCTGGTCGCTTCCGTGGGGCAGAAGGCGATGTCGAGCGATCCGTTCGCAGACCTCTTCGGCAACGGGACGACTGTCGGGCCTGCACCTTCACCGGCACCCGCTGCGCGTCGTCCCGTCCCTGCGCCGCCGCACGCACCGTCGGCCCGTCCTGCGACCGCCTCGGGAAGCCCGAAGGGCATCCCCGACGACTGGGATCCTTTCGCGCCTGGGGCGACAGATCCGACATCACCCTTCGGCGTTCCGCAGTCCCCGGTCGCATCACCAGGCCCGCATGCAGTCGACTTGCCGGTGAACACGCCACCTCGCTCCGATTCCCTCGACGCTCTGTTTGGCCTGGGCGGTCCCGCCGACGCCACCGACCCACTCTTCGCACCCGCCCCCGCGCCCAACACCTCCGGCGATGCCGATCCGATGCGCGCGTTGCTCGGTGCCAAGCCGCCCGCACCACCTCAGCAGGCCGATCACGTCTCCGACCTCCACACGGCGTGGAGCTCACCGGCGCTGCGCGCGCCCACACCGCCGGCCGAGCCGCAGTTGCCGAGCGGCGGCCCTGTTCTCTCCTGGGACCAGCCGCCGCGCGAAAGCACGGTGGTGGTCACCGTTCCCGGGGTTCACTCCGCGCCGCCCTCACCCGGGGCTGCCAGCCCTGGGGCCGTCCCTGGCGCCCCGACGCCGCCTGAGCCCCCTGCAAAGATTACAGCGCCCACGCCCGCACCCTCAAGCCCCGCTGCAAGCGCGCCTTCATCTGCACCCGTTACCGCCGCAACCGCGGACGAACCGGAGCTGCTCGCCGCCTTTCGCGAAGGGCTCGGCATGCCGGGCCTGCGCATGGAACGTCTCGATGCGGCACAGATGCGTCTGATCGGCGAGCTGCTGCGTGAATCGACGCGCGGCGCCGTCGAGCTGCTCGCGGCGCGCGCATCACTCAAGCGCGAGATGCGGGCCGACGTGACGGTCATCGCGACTCGCGAGAACAACCCGCTGAAGTTCTCTCCCACGGTCGAGGCGGCCTTGCAGCATCTGTTCGGGCCGCGCATGCCGGGCTTCCTGTCGCCCGGCCCCGCGATGCGCGACGCCTTCGACGACCTGCGCGCCCATCAGCTCGGCCTCGTCGCCGGCATGCGCGCGGCACTGGAGGGCGTGCTGCAGCGTTTCGATCCTGCGGTGCTCGAATCGGCCATCGCCCGACGCTCGTCGCTGATGGACAGCCTGATGCCTTCCAGCCGCAAGGCACGGCTGTGGGAGCTGTTCCAGGAGCTGTATGCGCAGCTGTCGCAGGAGGCGGCGGACGATTTCGAGGAGCTGTTCGGCAAAGCTTTCCTGCGTGCGTACCGGGCGCACATCGACGCGCTGGAGCGCGAGTAAGCCGGGCGCTGACTCATGCTGGGCCTCGAGATCGCCATGCTGTCAGAGCCCGGCGGCCGTGCCCGCAACGAGGACGCCTGCGGCCACTGGCATTCCGGCCGTCACCTGTTCTGCGTGCTCGCCGATGGCGCGGGCGGACATGGCGGGGGAGCCTTCGCGGCGCGGCTCGCCGTGCAGCATCTGCTGGATGCGCTGGCCGCACAGCCCCCGGCCGATGCGCAGGCGCTCAACCAGCTGATCAGGCAGGCCAGCCGCGAAGTCCGCGAAGCGCGGGTCGCAGATACCGAGCGGGCCGACATGCACTGCACCGTGGTCTGCCTGGTGCTCGACTTCGTCGAACAGCGCGCATGGTGGGCACATGCCGGCGACTCCCGGCTGTACTGGTTCCGTCGCGGCCGTCTGCTGGAGCGCACGCGCGACCACAGCCTGGTGCAGATGCTGCTGGACGCCGGCCTGCTCGAAGCCGACCAGCTTCGCACGCATCCCCGGCGCAGCGAATTGCGCTCGGCCCTCGGCACTGACGACTCTGTGCTGGAGGTCGAAGACAGCGGAACCTCGCGTATGGTGGAGCCTGGCGATGCCTTCCTGTTGTGCACCGATGGCATCTGGGAGCACCTGGAGGATGACCGGCTCGAAGCGGTGCTCACCCGGGCGGCATCACCGCGAGAGTGGCTGCAGGCGCTGGAAGCGCAGGTGCGCACCGCCGTGCTCGACAAGCCCGACCACGACAACTTCACTGCGCTCGCCGTGTGGACGGCGGCCGTTGCGGAAAGGACGTGAACCATGCCTTTTCAGACTTGCCTCGGTGCCAAGATGCAGTGCAGCTTCGGCATGGCGCCCAGCACGCTGATACCAACGCCCAAGACGGTGATGACCAACAACGTCCTCGCGGCAAACATCCTCGACCACAACCCGATTGCCAATATCCCGCCGTTCGGCATGTGCCAGTCGCCCGCCAACCCGACGGTGGCAGCGGCCACGGCGGCAGCGATGGGCGTGTTGACGCCGATGCCGTGCATCCCCAACACGCCCGCGCCGTGGGTTCCGGGCGCGCCCACCGTCATGCTGTGCAACGCCCCGGCGCTCGACAACACGAGCAAGCTGATGTGCATCTGGGGTGGCGTCATTCAGTTCATCGACGCGGGCGAGGTCAATCACCAGATACCGTGAGGCCAGACGGGATCGTTTCAGGCCGCCGCCGCAAGCAATTCCAGGACCGCGTTCCGGCGGCGGTATTCGACTGCAACGAAGAGGCGGCGCGTCAGACCGGACGGCGCGCCCAAGACGAAGAGTCGCACCGCGACGACAACGATCCGTCGCCGCAGCGGCCAAGCGACCGGCGTGGTTCAAGACCGGGTACCACTTTCTTGAGCGACACCCCCGGGTCGGTTAAACGAGGCGGGCGTGAACGAGGTTCGGAGCAAGACATTCGTTGGCGATACTGACTGGTTTCGCAACATGCTCGCGTCCGGCGACTTTTCCATGACCCCATGCCGTGCCCGCGCGC
>DASTGE010000856.1:0-7312 GCA_035719405.1 Burkholderiaceae bacterium | reverse complement strand
CTACCGACCTGCTCGCACGCGCCATTCATGCCGCCCGCTGTGGCTTGACTGCGCCCACCTTGCCTTGCATCCCCTCCCACTGTGCTTCGGCAAACCTCGCACTGACCTCATGAATGCGTCGGGGGACTAAACGATTACGGCCGCCGTGGATTGGGGCACCGCGCTGGCGCCCATCTACAAAGCGCAGGCCGCCGGTCTGCCCCTGCACGTGTGGGTGGACGAGACGCGCCCGCGCAATCAAGGCGCCAGCCTGACTGCGTGGGAATTGGCGCAGCAGCGCGTGCCGCATACCGTCATTGCCGATAACGCTGGAGGTCATCTGATGCAGCAAGGCCTGGTCGATATGGTCATCGTCGGCTGCGACCGCGTCACGCTCGCAGGCGACGTGTGCAACAAGATCGGCACTTACCTCAAGGCGCTGGCCGCACACGACAACAAGGTGCCCTTTTACGCGGCAATGCCATTGTCCACGTTCGATCCCACGCTGCGCGACGGCGCCTCGATTCCCATCGAGCAGCGCTCGCCGCGGGAGGTGACGCATATCGCCGGGCTTGATGGCGAAGGCCGTGTCGTGGAGGTGCAGCTCACGCCGGATGGCTGTGAGGCGCTCAATCCCGCATTCGACGTCACCCCGCATCGTCTCGTCACCGGCCTCATTACGGAGCGCGGGGTTATCTCGGCCGAAGAAGGCGCGCTGCGCGCGCTCATCGCATGAAGGCGATCGAACGTACCCGGCGCCGCGAGGCGGTCACGCAGCTTCGCCAGCTGGACGAACGGGGGCTCAACCGGGGCAGCACGGGCAACCTCAGCATGCGCTTCGAAGGTGGCTTTCTCATCACTCCCACCGGCATGGGTGCCGACGGCCTCAGGCCCGAGGACCTGGTGTGGATGGACGCTCAAGGCGACACATGCGTTGGGCTTTGGGAGCCGTCGTCGGAATGGCCGTTCCACGCGGCCATTTACAAGATAAGGCCGGAGGTGCAATGCGTGGTGCATACGCACTCGGTGCACGCCACCGCTTATTCGTGTCTGCGCCGCGAGTTGCCGGCCTTCCACTACATGGTCGCGGTCGCTGGCGGCGACTCGGTTCCGTGCACGCCGTATCACACCTTCGGCACCGAAGTCTTATCGCTCGCCGTGGCCGGCGCCCTGCGCGAGCGCAACGCCTGCCTGCTGGCCAATCACGGGTTGGTGGCAGTGGGGGAGAGCGGCGCAACCGCGACGCGCATCGCCATCGAGATCGAGGCCCTGTGCGAGATGTACTTGAAGCTGCTTGCCACGGGCCAGCCGGTGCATTTGCTCGATGCGCAACAGATGGCCGAGGTGATCGATAAATTCAGCCGTTACGGCAAGATGGCCAGGTCGCAAGAATCACCCCGGCCAACGCAAGCACGAAAGCCGCGGCTTGCGGCAGGCTGAAGCGCTCGCCGAGAAACAGCACGCCCACCGCCGCAGCACTCAGGGGAAGCATCACAGTGAACACGCCCGCCGATGACGCGGGAACCTCGCGCAGCCCGGTCATCCACAACCATACGGTGATCATGCTGGCCGCCAGCGCGTAGAACAGCAGCAGCAGCCAGGCCCAGGGCGCCACGGCGCGGAAGTCGAACTGCAGCGCTTGCCACAGGCCGAACGGCGTCACCAGGGCCAGCCCCCAAAGGTTGACCAGGGCACTGATGCGCCGGGGCGAGACATTGCCGGTAAGCTTCTTGCCGATCACCACATAACTGGCCTCGCAGACCACCGCGCCCAGCAGCAGCATGTTGCCCAGAAGCGTGCCCGCGCCTTCGGCGCCATGCCGGCTTGCCGATTCGAGCCCAATTCCGCCGACAGCGCACGCAATGCCGAGCATGACGCGAGGTGCGATCCGCTCGTGCAGGAACAGGCGCGACAGCAATGCCACGACCGCCGGAATGGCGGCCATGATCACGCCCGCTGCCAAGGCAGTGCTGCGGGCAATGCCGAACAGCATGAACAGCGAGAACAGGAAGTTGCCGATGAAGGACTCGAGGAAGAGCAACCTCCGGTCGTGCCTCGTCAACTTGGCCTCGTGGGGTGGGCGCCGTACCCAATGCACCATCGCGATCGCGGCGATGCCGAAGCGCAGCCACGCCAGCAGGAACACGGGGAACACGACCACCAGCCACTTCGACAGCCCCACATAGCTGCCCACGAGGACCATCGACACGGCGAGGCAAAGGTAAGCCAACAGCGGCGGGCCGCCCGCACGTCGCGCCACGGAGGAGCAACTGTCGCCGGGCCGCCCCAAGACAGTTGCGCAGCCCTCTTGTGGGGCGGGCACCGCCTGCGGTGACCGGGGGCGAACATCCGAAGGTTGGGGAACGGACATGGCCCGCGATGCTACCTGGCGTGTGCGGGCTGCGGGGGTGGGGAAGGGAATTGCATCGTCACGCTCGCGCCGCCGAGGGCACTGTCGGACAGGGAGACCCTGCCTCCGTGCAGCGCGGCAATGTCACGCACGATCGCCAGGCCCAGGCCGCTGCCCTCGCCATGAGCCGCGCGCCCACGAACGAAGCGCTCGAACACCGCCTCGCGCTCTTCCTCCGGCACACCGGGGCCGGAGTCCACCACCCGCAAGGCCGGAGGATCCTGGCCGACCTCGATCGTCACGCGGCCGCCCTCGGGCGTGTAGCGCAAGGCGTTGTCGATGAGATTGCCCAGCGCCTCGCTCACCAGCTCGGGCTGCACACGGGCGATCACCGGCTGCGACGGCGCCTGCAATTCCAGCTCGATGCGACGCGCGATCGCATGGTCTATGAACGCGGCCCCCACGTCCTGTGCGAGTGTGACGAGGTCCGTGGCCTGCAGGCTCGGGTCGCGCCCTGTTTCGGGGTCGAGCCGGCTGAGGGCGAGAAGCTGCTGGACCAGACGTGATGTGCGTTGGGTCGCCTGGCCGAGTTCGCGCAGCACATCGCGCGTGCTTTCGAGATCAGGCGCCTGGGCCGCGCGTGCCAATCCCAGTTCCAGGCCGGCCAGCGGTGTGCGCAGCTGATGCGCCGCATCGGCCGCAAACTGCCGCTCGCGCATCAGCAGCGCCCGCATGCGGGCCAGAAGATCGTTCAGCGCATTGGCAAACGGCATCAATTCCCTCGGCACATCGTCTGCCCCGATGGGCTGCAGCGTCGCCTGCGAATGCGAGCGCCAGCGCGCGGCGATCGCCTCCAGCGGCCGTATCGTGTTGCGGACGGCGCGGTGGATGGCGAAGGCCGCGGCAATCAGAAGCAGGGTCAGCGGCAGCAGCATCACCATCAACTCCTGCCGGGCGCGTTCGCGCTTGTGCACAGTCTCGGCGACCAGGACCGTGGCGGCGTGCCCTGCACCGTCGCCCGCCTGGACCGATGCCACCCGCACCGGCTCACCACGCACATAGGCATCGTAGACACGGCCTCGCGAGTAAGCCGTTTCGTTGCGTCCGGACTCGGGGATGTCGACCTGCCCGAGCAGATGCTGACCGCTTTGCCGCACGCTGTAGTAGATCCTGTCGACATCGTCGTACGCGAGCATGGCGGCGGCCTGGGCGGGCAGGTCGATCTCGGCCTGATGGCTGGAGAAGCCGATCTGCGCGGCCAGCGAGCGGGCGCTGTCGAGCAGCCAGCGGTCGAACACCTGGTCGGTCAGCCGGTGTGCTTCATAAGTGCCGAGGGCCCCGCTGGCCGCGAGGATCGCGAGCAACGGAAGCATCAGCCGCAGGAGCAGGTCGCGATGCAGCCATTGCCTGGTGCCAGCCTTCATGTGCCTGTCTATTCCCGCGATGTTCAATCGGCTTCGCTGCCCGGCGCCTTCCCGCCCGCGTCGTCATCGCTCAATGCAAGCAGGTATCCGAAGCCGCGCATGGTGCGTATGACAGTGCCCGAGCCGGCCAGCTTGCGACGCAGGCGCGAGATATAAACCTCCGCGGCGCTGTCGCCGACATCGAGGTTGCGCTCGGCGAGCGCCTCGATCAGCACCCGCTTCGGCATGAGCCTCGGCGCGCGACGAATCAGCATCCCCAGCACTTCGAACTCTCGCGGAGAGAGGTCCAGGAGTTGGCCGGCGACATAGGCACGGCCTTCCGTTCCCAGCCACGTCACCTGCCCGAAGTGCGCGTACTCGCCGACGCTCAACCGATGCCGCCGGGTGAGACCTTCGACACGGGCGTCGAGTTCCTCCACGGAGAACGGCTTCACGAGGTAATCGTCTGCGCCACTCTTGATCCCCTGCACGCGGTCGGCCACCAGGTCGCGCGCAGTCAGCACCATCACGGGCGTGAGGCTGTCTCGGCGCCTGAGCTTCTCCAGCCAGACACGACCGTCGCCATCAGGCAGGCCCAGGTCGAGCACGATCAGGTCGCACTCGCCCTGCTGCAGAGTCGCGTCCGCGGCGCGGAGCGTGCCGCACGCTTGCACGATCCAGCCGCGCGCCTGCCAATGAAGCGTCAGCTCGCGGGCGATCAGGGCGTCGTCTTCGATGAGCAGCAGTCGCATGAGGCAAGCCTACTACGGGCGGGAGGCGCCTTCCCGGTGATGATTCGGGGACGGCAACCGTGCCATGAGAAGGCCCGGCCCCCGCATGGGTGCCGCTTGCCCTTCGCTGAGCGAATCTTGGCTTCGCGCTACGTTCCGTGAAGCTCCGGGGAGACCCTAAAGTTCGCTGCCATCGCCATACGAAATGATTGACCGATGGCTCTCCCGGCCGCGCCAAGGCCCCTCAGGTCACTTAGAGTAAACCTCATCATGATTCCATCCATCAGCCCTTCCGGGACCAGGGCGCGCGAAAGCAGTCCCGAATCGGTTGCCTTTTACCGGAATGTCCGGCCACGCCTGCAGCTGGCCGAGAACGACACGTTGCCATTGGCGTCTCGACATGCCGATGCCGGCAACCTGATGGCTGGACCTTCCTCGCGGCCTCCACGTGGCGAGTCCCCGACTGGCTCCACCCTGACGGCAGGGCCCCGGACAGGGTCGGGGTTGAACTTGGGCGGGAACAATTCAATGCCGCCTGACCTTCCGGTCCTGCCGGACTTGTTGGTGGCTCCCTTGGAACCTGCCGAGCCGCAGCCGGCGGATGTCTTCCGGCTGGTGGACCTGCTCGCCCAGCAGCCGGATCTCGAACATATGGTCCTGTCTCTTGCGACCGACATGCTCGTGCGGGTGGACCACGTCGCTGTCAGGGACGGATTGAATGCCCGCTGGCGCGAGGATGGGGATCACACCACGAACCGGGTAGTCACCGAATTGATGGATCGAATCCGCTTATTGCTGCATCCGCACGAGATTGACGAACCGGAGCCTGGAGACGTATTGCAACTGGTGGACCTGCTCGGGCGGCTTCCCCACCTCGAACGCAACGTTCTGCAGGCTGCCAACGTCATGATTCCAATGGTACTCGACCTCCCCGATCTTCGATCTTCCCTGGAAGACCGTTGGCGTGACGATGGGGATCTGGTCACGAATCGTGTGATAGCAAACCTTGTCAACGCAATCGCCGGCGTTTATCAAGAGGCCGCCGAGGATTCGGATGACGAAATGGCCGACCACGAAGCCGAGGCCCTGCGCGCCGATCTGGAATCGCAAACGCAGCCGTTGAGCCACGAAATGCTGGCCTGGGTTCCAAATAATTCTTTTGCAGGAACGGTTGACGCCTTTGATGAGGAGGCTAATGCAAAGGTCTTCGCACGCATGCTCGCGCGCCTGAGGTGCGAACAGCGCGACGTGTCTTCGTCGGCAGGTGCGCAACGCCTGACTGTGCAGGTGTCGTCCGTGATGAAGGCGATTGCGGACGACGAGGATTTGCGGCGGCAGGTGTTCTCGATCGCAGAGACGGCGCTCGGCAGTTGCGCCGATAATCTTGTCGAAGGATTTTCCAAGGTACTCCTGGCTGTAAGCAGTCACGAGGTCGTAGCCGCGGTGAAGAGCGGGAAGATGGATGCAAAGGGGCTCGACCGTTGGGCGGGTCAGATGTTCAGGTTGTCGCTGCTGGAAACAGCGGTGAGTCGATTTATCGCTGACCATCTCAAGCGACCCGACCTGCCTGCCGAGCGAAGGAGGGTCTTGAAGAATGACCCACTTGAAACCATGGTCCACGCCAAGGTAGCCCTTCGGCAGCGACTTGACTTGCCGGATGAGACCGTGTCCGACATGAAGTTCGATCGGATGAGCGCGCTGATGCAAGGAAACTTGTTCCAGCTGGAGTGCGAGGTGAAGGCCCAGGTGGCGGACCGTGAGGCACACGTGAGGTTCCGCCTGGGCAACTCCGTTTGGCGAGACGCGATGAAGGCCCTGCACGCCCAGGAGTTCGCGTCGTTGCAGAAAGAGCGAGACGACGATCCCTTCTTCGACCTCGATTTGCCAGAAGGCTTGGAAGAGCAGGCGCGCTATGCGGAACTGGCTCGCGAAGTCGAGGCGAAGTGGCAGCACAGGGAGGACGAACTGCTGCGACGTCTGGCGGACGCAGACCGATGAGCAGCGGGCCGTTCCCGGCGCAAGCCCAGATGCGCGCGAGAACAGGGCGCCATTGCGGCATCGTCGGGGTGGTGCGCGATTTTTCTTGAACGACCAAGGATCCGTCGATATTCGAATATCGCCGTTCGTCGGATGCTGAGGAGGCGCTGAACAATCCTCTCGCGGGTCGCGCATCCTCGCTTTGGGCGGTCTGCGGCGCTGCAAATGCGCGCCATAGCTTGGGCTATGGCTGTGCTTTGCGCCTTGCATCCCATCCCAAATAGAGGCCCGCGTGCCCTCGCGGGGAATTGTTCAGCGCCCCCTAATCTAATCTAATTGGTGATCAAAGGGGACTGATTGCAAAGCGCGGCTGAGGGTGGCTGAGGGCTGTCGGAAGGTCGTGAGGAGCGCAATGCCGATAGGTGCCTGCAAGCTTTCCTCTGTAGGCTCTGCACCCTGTTTCGCTTCTCCTCCCGATGCGCTCTTTCCTCGTATGTCGCTCCCCGGCTGTGCAGTTCCGCGTCGGCCCTCCGGTCGGTCGCAACTGTCTTCGGGCGGCTTTGCGTCAGCGGCTGTGTCATCACCTGGTCGCACTCCTGCTGCCGGTCACAGCCTTCGCCTGTCCACCGCTGTCTGACGACGGCGCACGGCAACTCACCCTCGAGGCCGCGCTTGCGCGCGTGGATGCATGTTATCCCGGAGTCCGTGGTGCTCAGGCGGCACTGGCAGCCGCGCAAGCCGATCTCATCACCGCCGGCCAGCGTCCCAACCCGCAGCTGACGATCGGCGCCGGGAACCTCAGCCATGACATGGGCTCAGGTTCCCTCTGGAGCAGGACCTTCGACCATCAGCTGCGGATCGACCAGACGATC
>DASTGE010000855.1:0-4192 GCA_035719405.1 Burkholderiaceae bacterium | reverse complement strand
TCCAGCGTCGTGCGTCGCCACAGCCCGCGCTTGTTTGTGTCGTCCTGCCAGAAGTTGTACAGCCACTTGCCCTGGCGCCCCACAGTGGGAATGCGGTCCCTGGCGTTCAGCACTTGAAGAATCTCGTCCCGAAACTGTGTGAATCGTGGATGCGATTCGAGTCGCGCACGCGACTGGGCATTGCGCTCGCGTGCCCAGGCCAGCGCCTTGTCGCCTTGCACGTCTTCGAGCCAGAGGAAAGGATCGTCGTCCGCCATGGATGGTATGCCGTGGGTCGTGAGGAAGAAGGCCACGCCTGCGAGCAGTGCTGCCCGCGCAGGTCGCAGGACGAAAGGCGCAGAGCCGGGCAGGCGAGTCGCCGGACTCTGGCTCCGATCATAATTTCGCGCCATCCGAACGCGCCGCTTCGTCGGTGGCATGTGTCGCAACCTTGTGACGAGATCGCGTCAACGGCCAGCGCGGGCGCACCGTTGAGGCCAGGAGCATGTGCTCGACATCAAATACCTCGCGCAAGGAAACACACATCATGAAGAAGCTTGTTGCTGCCGTGATCGCCGCCGCTTTCACCACGGGCGTGTTCGCCCAGGCCACGCCGGCGACCCCCGCCACCCCGGCTGCTCCAGCTGCGTCCATGTCGTCCACGGACAAGCCGGCTGCCAGCGACAAGGCGTCGAGCAAGAAGGTAGCCAAGTCGTCCCACAAGAAGTCAAGGAAGTCTGCCAAGAAGGCTTCCCCCGCCAGCTGATCAGCCGTCTAACCTGACCCCAACGATGAAACCCGGCCCTTCAAGGCCGGGTTTTCGTCGTTGTCGCGGCAGAAATCAGGGCGCCCTGAATCACGGCGCCAACGCAAGTCTTCAGGGCTGCTTCGTCTTCGCCTCTTGGCGTCCACGCCGTGGGGCCTGATCCAGCGGCGCCAGCAGTTTGTAGCGCGCGATACGCTCCCACTTGCGCTGCTCCCAGGTCTGCGGACCCTGCAACGGCCATTGGTCGATGGCCGAATCGACATCGCTGCGCGGCACATGCATATAGCCGGGTCTTTGCCGCCCCAGCAGCCAGAAGCCTGACCGCAAGCCCCGCGGGAGCGATACCTGCGATCCGTCGACCCAGTACACGCAATTACGCTCCGACCAGAACGATTGGCGTTCGAAGTGCACGCGTCCGGCAATGCCGCTCTCAGCCGGCAGCACCACGGCCTCCGAGACCGTCTCGATGATCGCGAAGCTCAGGTCACCTGGCGTCTCGCCGCCAGCGCGGC
The DNA here is from genome assembly GCA_035719405.1 of Burkholderiaceae bacterium. GTDB lineage: Bacteria > Pseudomonadota > Gammaproteobacteria > Burkholderiales > Burkholderiaceae_C > CAMLIZ01. Next base: position 2,935 of record DASTGE010000855.1, on the reverse strand, counting down.
ACACGAGGATCACCCGCTGGATGTCATGGGCAGGAATGCGGTCGACCTCCCGGTCGTTCTGCTGCACGACCAATTCCATCGACTGCCATACGGTGTGCAGTGACATCCTCATTGGACTCTCCCCGTCACGGCCAAGCACGGTACGGTTTGATCGTCCCGCCCGCTGTGAGCAACGGCAAGAACCGACAGCAGGCGCAACGAGCTGAGAGACCCCGGACACCAAGTGATACAGCTTCGACCTTCAGTCGAAGCGCCCGCTCATCACTTGGGCTGGGTCAAACGCGGGCCTGGACGGGCGCTCTGGCCTGCAGGCCTCTTGGTGGTGGCGGGTTGTGAGGGCCTTGCGGGTTGCGCGCTATGCGTCGTCTGTCGAGGCGGAGTCTGCGCACGGGGCGTGTTCGGCCGTTGATGCGTGGACGAAGCCGGACGTGATGGCTTCGCATTGGCCGCTGGCCGTCGGGCGCCGCCATTGAGCACCATGCGCCCGAGCACGATGGGTTCGGGCTTGGCGTTGGGGTCGGGCGCGAAGCCGGGGACCACCTCGCGTGGAACTTGGCGCTTGATGAGCTTCTCGATGTCGTGCAGGAAGCCCTCCTCGTCAACGCATACCAGCGAGATCGCCTGCCCCTCGGCGCCGGCGCGTCCGGTGCGGCCGATGCGGTGAACGTAGTCCTCCGGCACATTCGGCAGCTCGAAGTTGACCACATGCGGCAGCTGATCGATGTCGATGCCGCGGGCTGCGATGTCGGTGGCCACCAGCACCTGCAATTCGCCCGACTTGAACTCCGCCAAGGCCTTGGTCCGCGCGCCCTGGCTCTTGTTGCCGTGGATCGCCATCGCGCTGATGCCTTCCTTGTTGAGGAACTCGGTGAGGCGGTTGGCGCCGTGTTTCATGCGCGTGAACACCAGCACCTGATGCCAGTCGCCCTGCCGGATCAGGTGCGCAAGCAAGTCCTTCTTGCGGTCACGGTCGACCGGATGCACCTTCTGCGAGATGGTGTCGGCAGCGGCATTCCGACGGGCGACTTCGATCAGCGCGGGGCGCTCGAGCAGGCGGTCGGCCAGTGCCTTGATCTCATCGCTGAAGGTGGCGGAAAACAGCAGGCTCTGCTTTTTCTGCGGCAGGATGGCCAGCACCTTGCGGATGTCGTGGATGAATCCCATGTCGAGCATCCGGTCTGCCTCGTCGAGGACGAAGATCTCGACCCGGCTCAGGTCCAGCGTGCCCTGACCATGATGGTCGAGCAGGCGCCCCGGCGTGGCGACGAGGATGTCGATGCCCTGACGCAGACGGTCGATCTGCGGCTGCATGCCGACCCCGCCGAACATCACCATGCTCGCGAGCTTCAGGTATTGGCCGTAGGTGCGCACGCTGTCCTCGACCTGTGCCGCAAGCTCGCGCGTGGGCGTGAGGATGAGTGCGCGGATCATGACGCGTCCGCGCGCGTCGCGCTTCGCAGGGCTTGTTGACAGCCGGTGAAGCATGGGCAGCGTGAAGCCGGCGGTCTTGCCGGTGCCGGTCTGAGCCCCTGCAAGCAGATCGCCGCCTTTCAGGACGGCGGGAATGGCCTCGCGCTGGATGGGTGTGGGGGTGTGGTAGCCCTGCTCGCGGACGGCGCGCAGAATGGGCTCGGCAAGGCCGAGGGAATCAAAGGACATTCGGATGACAAAAAGGCAATCGGCCTGTCGCCACGAGGGGTGGCGCCAGTCGGCAGGCTTTGGGGAAGGGGATGCGCCAGGATAGGCGCCTTGGCCACGTTGGCCGCAGGAGGAAGACGACTGGAATCGCTACTGCTTGGCGGCATTGTATCTTCTGGCGCGTCCGCCCGCTTTGCGCGAACGGCGACAATACCCGTTTCGGCAGGCGCTTGTCAGCCTGCCGCGCTTTTTATTGAGAGACCGAAATGGCCCAGTACGTATTTACGATGAACCGCGTCGGCAAGATCGTGCCGCCGAAGCGCCATATCCTCAAGGACATCTCACTGTCGTTCTTTCCCGGAGCCAAGATCGGCGTTCTCGGCCTCAATGGCTCGGGTAAGTCGACGCTGCTGAAGATCATGGCCGGGCTCGACAAGGACATCGAGGGCGAGGCGGTCCCGATGCCGGGCATCAAGATCGGCTACCTGCCGCAGGAACCGCAGCTCGAGCCCGAGCAGACGGTGCGGCAAGCGGTGGAGCAGGGTATCGGCGGCGTCCTGGCGGCCAAGAAGCGGCTCGACGAGGTGTATGCGGCGTACGCGGAGCCCGATGCCGACTTCGACGCGCTGGCCCATGAGCAGGCGGAGCTGGAGGCGGTGATCGCTGCCGCTGGCAGCGAGAACACGGACCACCTGCTCGAGATCGCGGCCGATGCGCTGCGCCTGCCGCCTTGGGAAGCGACGATCCAATATCTCTCCGGTGGCGAAAAGCGCCGGGTGGCACTGTGCCGGCTCTTGCTCTCCAAGCCCGACATGCTGCTGCTTGACGAGCCGACAAACCACCTCGACGCGGAATCGGTGGAGTGGCTCGAAGTCTTCCTGAAGCGCTTCCCAGGCACGGTGGTGGCGATCACTCACGACCGCTACTTCCTGGACAACGCCGCCGAATGGATTCTCGAACTCGACCGCGGGCAGGGCATCCCCTGGAAGGGCAACTACTCCAACTGGCTGGAGCAGAAGGAAGACCGGCTGGAGCAGGAGCAGAAGGCCGAAGATGCCCACATGAAGGCCATGAAGGAGGAGCTCAAGTGGGTGCGCTCCAACGCCAAGGGCCGCCAGACCAAGAGCAAGGCGCGCCTGGCGCGCTTCGAGGAACTGTCCGACTACGAGTACCAGAAGCGCAACGAGACCAACGAGATCTTCATTCCGGTGGCCGAGCGCCTGGGCAACGCGGTGATCGAGTTCGACGGCGTGTCCAAGTCGTTCGGCGACCGGCTGCTGATCGACAACCTGAGCTT
>DASTGE010000854.1:0-3133 GCA_035719405.1 Burkholderiaceae bacterium | reverse complement strand
CCCTGGTGTCCTCAGTTCTGAGCACTGACTCCGTGCCTCCGAAATTGGGCCACCCACCCGCTCGCAGCGATGCTCTCAAGTCGAGCGAGTTGCTTCAGGAAGGTGAGCTTGACTGTGCCCACGGGCCCATTGCGCCGCTTGCTAATGATGACTTCTGCCATGCCCTGCTCCTTCGAGTCCTTGTTGTAGAAGCCGTCCCGGTAGATGAACATGATCATGTCGGCGTCCTGCTCCAGCGCGCCCGAGTCTCGGCGGCCCACCTTGTTCAGATTCGGGCGGCCGGCTCTCTCGATCATGAAAATTAGAGGGGTGTCTCTGCGAACGAAGTGCCGCCACCAACCAGCCGCGTGCTGACCCTCACTGTGTTCACCCGTTGGCGGTGAGCGTCATCAGCACGTCGGCGTACCAGGCGCAATTCAGCCCCAGCGACTCGTCCTCGGCTCGGTTGCGGGTGCGCATGTCCATGCGGGTCGAATGCACGCCGAGCAGTTGCCAGGAAACCGACGATGCCGCTGAGCCTTGGCGGATGCGTCGCCGCACGACCGGAGAGCCGCTGCTACCCGCGTGCGTGCGCGCGTCCGTCAGGAAGCAGCCCTGGCGCTGAAAGCGGACGCCATAAGCCGATGCAATGGACGCGCTTCGCGCCACCGCCAAGTGGTGGATCGTGTCGTGAAAACCGAGCGGAAAACCAGCGATGGTCAGCGCGTCGCCAACGGCAACTTCCTCTTCGCGCGCTTCGAGATGGGTTTCATCGAAGGCATGCGGCGCGGCATCGGCTGGCAGGAGCGAAGCCGGAATTTCCATCGCAGCCACGTCAACAGCGCCCCCGCTGTCGGTGGCTTCGCGCCATTGTCCCAAGCCGTCGCGGTACAGCGGCAGCGAGACCACGGCGTGTTGCGTCAGATCCTGCGTGTCGGTGTGCAGCCCGATCTCGATCCGGTCCGGAGAGTGCGAACTTGCGGCGTCGGCGAACACATGCCGGTTGCTCACCAGGAACAGTCGACCATTGCGGCGAAAAAAGAAGCCGCTCGCGCTTGTCAGGGCGCAAGCCCCTGTGAAGGTGGCAATGCGTGTCGTGGTAAGGAGCAACGTCTCTACCGAGCCGGTCGGCGTGTTGGCAGTACCACGCTTCTCGCCGCGCTGAAAAAGGGTCCGGTTGCGTGCAACGTCACGCTCGAATGTCGCCAGGACCACGTCGGAAACGTCGGCATGCAGCAACACAGTCCTCGCCGCTTCGGCATGGGCGTCGAACGACGCCAACAGCGTCGCGCGAGCCGATGCCGGGAGAGCATCGACAACTGCCGGCACCAGGGCATCGAGTGCGACCAGGCTGCCCTTCAGCTCGCAGATGCGTTCGGTGGCTTCTTGCAGGTTCTTCAATGGGAGCCCCTTCGGCAGAAAGAAAAAGAGCGCGGCCGGGCCGCGCTCTTCATGGAAGCATGTCGGATCCTGTCCGGCATCCGGCAAGTCTCGCCAGGGTCACCCCAGGTCGCGAATGTTCGACGCCTGCGGGCCCTTCTGCCCTTGGGTCACCTCGAACTGCACGCGCTGGTTTTCACTCAGCGTTTTGAAGCCGCTCCCACCCTGGATCTCCTTGAAGTGGGCAAAGAGGTCCTTGCCACCGTTATCGGGGACGATAAAGCCGAAGCCCTTGTCCTGGCTGAACCATTTCACGGTACCGGTTTGAGTCGTCATGTCGAAACCCTTTCGAAGTTGAAGAACGCAAGCGTGCGCCCAGCGAATAGACGCCAAGAAAATCTTCAAGAGGGGATTCGACTCGACTGCCGGCAGACACCGGTGTGGGAAGAAAGACCTATGAGTGGATGGTCTTGTGCATATCAGCTGACGCATGGTACAGGAAAGCGGGAGTGCGGGGACTCTTATTTCTTCGGGGTGCGTCTTGGCCCATGCCACACTGACCTATGACGCAACCGCTCCTGCAAGCCGCCGATCTGCGCGGCGCCGCCCGTCTGACCGCCGAAGCGGTGGCCGGCCTTGCCAATCTGGTCGAGGCGATCCACGCGCAAATCGTCAACATCCCTCAGCTGCCCGTCTTCAATGCAGCAGCACCGGAGGAAGAACGCATTTGGGGTCCGACAGGCCTTATCTACGAAAAGGTGCGGGGTGTCACTCAACTACCTCAACTGGTGGGCGGCACGGCCGAGACCTTGCTCGGCTGGCTGGCAGCCGTCTTGGCCGCTTCAGACACACGCCAGTCGCCCCGACCGGAGCGCGAAGCGCTCGTGGCGGCGCTCAATGGTGTGCTGGGCGATCACCTCGCAACCACCGACAACCCGCTTGCGATCGCGATGGCGTTTCGTCAATCGGGGCTGCCCTTGCCTCTCGAACGCCTTGCACTGCGTTCGCGCGTGGCCGGCGCCACTCCGAGACTGCTCGTGCTGCTGCACGGCCTGTGCATGAACGACCTCCAATGGCAGCGCGCGGGCCATGATCACGGTGAGGCGCTGGCCCAGGAGTTGGGCTACACGCCGGTCTATCTGCACTACAACAGCGGCCTGAGCGTGTCGACCAACGGCCGCGTCCTGGCACAGCTGGTGGAACGGCTGTACGACGCGTGGCCGATGCCGATCGAACGCTTCGTCATGCTGGGCCACAACATGGGCGGCTTGGTCGCGCGAAGCGCGATCCACCATGGCGCGCTGATGCAGCGCGGGGGACTGCGCTGGCCGTCGCGGGTGAACGACCTGGTCTGCCTGGGTACGCCGCACCAGGGCGCGCCACTCGAACGCGCGGGACATAGCGTCGACGTGTTGCTCACCGCGACGCCGTACGCGGCCCCGCTGGCGCGCTTGGGTAAGGTGCGCAGTGCCGGCATCAAGGATCTGGGGCTCGGCAACATCGTGAGCGCACCTGCCGGCGACAACGGCACATACCGTTGTGCGCAGGTAAGCCTGCCGGACCGGACCCGCTGCTTTGCCGTCGCCGCAAGCTTGGGGCCTGCAACTGGCAACCTGAAGGCCAAGCTGCTGGGCGACGGCCTGGTCCCAGTGGCCAGCGCGTTGGGCCAGCAGCACGAGTCCGGCGGCCGCCTTGCCTTTGCACCGAGCGACCGGGCAGTGGTTCACGAAACGAGCCACCTCGATCTGCTGTCGAGCGCGGAGGTGTACAACCT
>DASTGE010000853.1:0-2005 GCA_035719405.1 Burkholderiaceae bacterium | reverse complement strand
TCGAACCAGGCGCTGAAATCCATCGGAGCCGGGTCAGGTGGCACGCCAATGTCGCCCAGGTACCCGGTGCAATATCTGGCCGGGATGTTCATGCACCGGCAGAGCGTAATCGCAAGGTGCGCGAAATCGCGACACACTCCGATCTGTTCCTCGTGCGCCTCGGATGCTGTCCGATCGTTGCGAGCGAACTGATATCCGAACTGGATCCGCTCGTGGGCGTAATCACAGATGGCCTGCACCCGTGCCCAGCCTTCGTTGATGTGGCCAAAGAGAGCCCAGGCCAGATCGGTCAGCTTCTGGGTGTCACAGTAGCGGCTTCCCAAGAGATAGACGAGCGCCTCATCAGGAAGTTCGTGCGCCGGAAGCTGCGCGGCATGAGGCGCGATCATGTCGGGCAATCCGCTGTCGTTAATGCTGAACTCGCTGCTGATCTCAATCAATCCGGCCGGAGCAACCACGCGGGTACAGATATTTCCGAAAGCGTCCGCATAGGTCCTGGTCGGGACATCAGGTGAAATGCGCAGTGCGTGCGGCGTCAGCAGGTCGCGCTGACGCGAAGGGTGGACGGTCAGCATCAGCACCATGGCAACAGGTTGAGGGCAGTTGAATGCGATGTCGTAGCCAGCGCGAATTCTCAAAACCCTCTCCTCGGCGTCGCCATTGACCATGCCCCAATAAAGCAGGCCAAAGCATCTTTGTTCCCCGTAGGAACTGCTGAAATAGAAGGCGATTAGTCCAATTCGGCCGCGTCGGGTGTTGCGGGACCGCCCCGCACTTGGAACTGAGCGGAAAGTAAGGTCATATGCCGCGGGCCTGAGCCGCACATGACCACTTACACCGTCCATCACAGCACGATTTATCGATACCGGCGGCCCGTCAGGCCCGGCCGGCACCAACTCTTGTTTCGGCCCCGCGACAGCTTCGACCAACGCCTGCTCGACTGCCGGATCGAAGTGAATCCAGAACCCGCGGAGATACGCTGGATTCACGACGCCTTCGGTAACTGCCTCACGCTGGTCGACTTTACTCGATCAACCGACATTCTCCGGTTCGACACGACCATCCGTCTCGAGCATACGCCGGAGAATGCGCCCGACTTCCGGATCGAGGAATACGCGCGCAATCATCCGTTCTGCTACGAGGAGAGCGAACTTCCCGATCTGCTGCCCTGCATGCGGCGTCACCATTCCGGAGCCGGCGAGGTCGAGGAGTGGCTCTCAAAGTTCATCATCCGGGACGCCAGTATGCCGACAGGGCAACTGTTGATGACGCTCAACGAAGCCATAGCCGAAGGCTTTTCATATCAGCGCAGGACATCACGGGGAACGCAGACGCCTGCCGAGACGATCAGCCTGCAGCAGGGCACCTGCCGTGATTTCGCATTGCTGATGATGGAGGCGGCACGCTCCCTCGGCTTTGCGGCGCGCTTCATCACCGGCTACGTCTATGTGCCCGATCGCGACGGCCCCGCTCGCCTCGGCGGCGGTTCGACCCATGCATGGTGTGCGATCTATGTTCCGGGATCCGGCTGGGTCGAATTCGACCCGACAAATGGCATCGTGGGAAATCGCGACCTCATCAGGGTCGGGGTATCCCGCACGGCCGAGCAGGCCATCCCGCTCTCCGGCTCCTATTACGGAGAGGCTGACGACGAACTCGGAATGGAAGTCACCGTCAACGTGAAGACGGAGGCCGCCTGGATGGACGCGGGAGCAGCTGAGCCCCAGGCGCTATCGTCAACAGGGCGTTAACACTACCGCTCGAATGCCGGCGGAAGCCCAACGGTATCTTCGAAGGTTTGCGCTAAAGCACTGCCTGCGGGCCGGTGGATGTCGCCGGACCAGCCTGTGGCGGGGATCTCGAGGGACGTGGCCGATATCGCTCAGCGATCTCTGATGCATTCTGCTTCCGAGCGCGAAGGCTCAAGGGCGCGCGCGCTCGTTCCCGTCGCATCGCTCGATGCGGGCGAATGGTCCGCGCTTGCTGAACGGGCGATCGAACCCAA
>DASTGE010000852.1:0-2429 GCA_035719405.1 Burkholderiaceae bacterium | reverse complement strand
ATAGCTCGCCGAGCACGACCGAGGGCACCGCCACGTCCTCGGGGAAGATCGCCAGCTCGACGCAGCGCTCGCGATTGGCCGGCTCAAGCAGATCGAGGCTCATTCCGATCGTCGACAGCACCGCCTCGTGTCGGTCAGACGAGCGCTGACGGTCGAACGCGGTGACGCCACGCCTGTCAAGCGCCCGCTCCACGTAGCGGAGAGCGCCTTCGCTCGAGTCGCCACGCTCCAGCCGTTGGCGCATTGCGGCACTGGCGAGCTTCAACAGCAACGGCCATTCGCCCAGGCGTTGGGCAAGCCGGCTGTACGGCTGGAGATCGGTTGGGCGCTGGTCGAGCCCGCTTACCAGCAACGACACCGCCTCCGAACCCGTCATCTCGTCGACCGTGATCCGCTCGCCTTCGGCTGCCACCAGTGCCTGCCGGGTGGTCACAACGCGTGCGCACCCTGGCCCGCCTCGCAGGAAAGGCTTCAGCTGCGCGACATCCCATACGTCGTCGACGACGATCAGGCAGCACTTGTGCTCGAGCTTTTCGCCCAGCGCCTGAGCCGCGTCCTCGATGCTGATGAAGCCCGGACGTTCGCCGGTGAGCGCCGCGTACAGCCGGGTCAGCTCGCCCTGGATGTTCGGGGTCTGGCCCAGCGTGGCCCAAAGCACGCCGTCGTCGAACGCGTCGGTAATCGCCTCATCGTGGCACAGCGCCGCCGCCAACGTGGTCTTGCCGAATCCGCCCGCGCCTGCGAGCACGGTTGCAATCGAAATCGCGTCCTGCGTGTCCCCGTCGAGCACCTTTGAGCGAAGCAAGTCGAATTCGCGCCAGCGCGCGACGAAATTGGAGGGCAGCGGGGGTGCCATGAACGGCACCCGCGTCGGCTGACAACCGCGGCGCAGGTGCGCGACGAAGGTCGACCACTGCCGTTCAAGATCGTAGATGTGCGTGCGCCTCATCCAGCCGGGCAGCCGCGGATCGTCGAGCCGGAAGCCGGGACCTTGCACGGGGAACACGCACACGCCGAGCTGCCGGCCGGCCCGCCATTCCTTGCGTGTGATCTCCGATGCAATGGCGGCAGGCGTCATGACGATCACCAGGAAATCGACCTGCTCCAGCGCCTGTTCAATCTGCCGCCACCAGCCGACGCCGCCCTCGATCTCCAGCCGGTCCTGCCAGAGGCGAACGTCAGGCGCTTCCTGCGCGAGGCGCTCGCGCAGGGCCGTTGCGAATGCCTCGCCGTCAGCGCGAGCATACGAGATGAAGGCGCCGAAACGGGACATGCGCGTCACATGAGGGCCTTGGCCGCGGGCAGCTGGGAAACGACGCGCAGCGAAACCGACAGTCCTTCGAGCTGGTAGTGCGGCCGCAGCCAGCAGCACAGCGCGTAGTAGCCTGGATTGCCCTCGACCTCGTCGACGCGCACGTCAGCCGCTGCCAATGGCCGCGCAGCGCGCGCGTCCGACGAGACGTCGGGCTCCGGATCGACGTAGTTCGCAATCCAGCGCTGCAGCGAGCGCTCCATCTCGCTCACGTTGACAAATGAGCCGACGCGGTCGCGCACCAGGCACTTAATGACCTGGACGAAACGGTTGCACGCGAGCAGATACGGCAAGCGCGCCGCAAGCCGGGCGCTCGCAGTCGTCGCCGGATCGTCGTACTGAAACGGCTTATGAAGGGAGCAGGCGCCAATGAAGGCGGCGAAGTCGGAGTTCTTGCGATGAAGCAGCGGCATCAGCCCGAGCGCGGCAAGCTCGGCCTCGACACGGTCGTCGAGTGCAATCTCCACGGGGCACTTCGAGTCAATTTCGCCGGCACGCGTTGGGAAGCGATGCGTCGGAAGACCTTCCACGGCGCCACCGGATTCGATGCCGCAGATTCGCGCGCACCAGCCGTACAGCTTGAACGCGCGGGTGATGTTGACCGCCATTGCGTACGCGGCGTTGCACCACGGATGGCGGTCAGGGTCGCCCTCGCCGACGTCTTCCTGGTAGTCGAAGTCCTCGACCTCCGTGCCATTGCCACCATAGGGAGCGCGCGCCAGGAAGCGCGGCATTGCGAATGCGAGATGGCGCGACTCGTCCGATTCACTCAGGCGGCGCCATGCCAGGTATTCGTCGGTGACGAAACGCTTCGGGGACGGGCGAAAGCGTGCCAACTCCCGCCATGACTGGAGTCCGAGCAGCGCGGGGGAGGCCGCTGCCATAAATGGAGCATGCGACGCCGCACAGATGCGGGCGAGGTCTCTTAGCAATGCGACGTCAGCGGGCGAATGGTCGAACGTGTAGTCGCCGACGAGGCAGGCGAACGGCTCGCCGCCGAACGTCGTGTACACGTCCTCATGGACGCGCTTGAACAGCGGGTTCTGGTTCCATGTCGTGGACTTCGCCAGCGTCCGGCCCAGCTCGGCCTTCGACAGGTGCATCACCCGGATCTTCA
>DASTGE010000851.1:0-5066 GCA_035719405.1 Burkholderiaceae bacterium | reverse complement strand
CGAGGTCCACGTGGTCTTGCGCCACCGGCTCGCGGTGCGTGCCCGACATGACGGCCGCGACGTTGAAGGGCGCCGGTTCCGTTGGTTCCGAGGGTGCCAGATGCCTCAGGCGGGATGAGGGCACGGGCGTCGGAGCGGGCGCCGGGTGATCGTCGAGCCTGGCAGCCGCGGAGGTGTCTTCCTCCCGCACTGGCGCCATCGCAGGCTGCCGCTCCGGCGGTTCGATCTGCAACCCCAACCCGAGATCACGCTCGCGGTTCAGTATGCGCACACGCGAGAACAGAGCGAGCACAAGCAGCGCCAGCACTGCCAGCGTCCCCAGCAACATCGGCACCCATTGGGCACGCGACTCGGCCTCGGCCAGCCGATTGCGCATGGATGCCATTTGCTCGAGATGACTCTGTCCCTCGGCGCGCAGTTGGGCGACGCTCTTCTCCAGCTCACGCATCCGGATGTCCGTCCCCGCAGGCATCGTGTTCTGCCTCGATGGAGGAGGCCATGCATCGGGGAGCGGACGATGTTCCGGCGGTACGCTGTTTGGGACTGCCTGAGCGGCGGCGTTGGGCATATCGGACACGCCAGCGCCGACTTGAACCGGATGAATCCGATCGCGCGGAATCGTATCGGGCTGCTGATGCGAGTGCGCCGGATTGGGGCTCATGTCCGAGGGCACCTGTGCGACCGGGATGACCGCACCAGTCCGTGCCGAACCCGGCGCATCGGCGAACGCGACAAACTTCTGCGTCCGCTGCGGAGGACATCCAAGCGCCAGCGATACATGGACGACAGGCTCCCGGATGGGGCTGATCGTGACGATACGCAACAGGATCTCGCGATCGTCGCCTCCGGGCTCGAGTGCGAGGCGGACATCGCTGCGAGCCAGGCGGGCAGAGCCCACATGCACATCCCCGCCCACACATTCGCTTGACACGGCCTCGCCGCGCTGCAGACGCAACGGCACCACCATGTCGAGCCGCTGTCCGAGTACGAGGCCGGCACTCGCGCGGCCGAAGTCGATCGCCTCCGCATCGCCGAAGGCGATGAAGATCGCCAGAGCACCGGCAAACGTCCGGAAGGCGGAATTCATCTCGTCGTTCAAGGCTTCGGGTGAGGCGCGGCTCAGAGTGTAGTGTTGCACGCGATATCGCACTCGTGGAGCAGCGCATGTGCCTCCGTGGCGGCAGTGCAGCCCAACGCCAGCATGGCACTTCACACATCACAGAATGTGTTCGCGCCCGCGACTTCTCGCGCGATTCACGCACCCCGCCATCATGCCATCCCAGCTGTTGAGTGAACGCCACGGAACCGCGCTCGTGTTGACATTGAGCGATCCCGCGAGCCGCAACACGCTGTCGCCACAGCTTTGCGCAACAGGCATCGAAGCCGCCAACGTCGCCGACGACGACACCCTGCCCTGCGTGGTGGTGCAGGGCGAGGGACTGCCGTGAACACCAGACGAGGCTCGTCACCCTACGAGTCATAGCCCGGCAAGACACGGTCCAGGCGCCGCAGCAGCCCCGGCCAACTCAGGGCACCGCCCAAGCCCCGGGTCACCTGCGCAATCTGCTGCCTGGCAGTGGAGATGACGCGGGGATCGATATGCACGAGCGGCACGCCGCCAGCCATGGCCCTGACCTGAATCGCGCATACCGCTTCGAACATGTACATCGCGAGAAAGGCATCGGCGATTCTCCGGCCAACCGTGAGCAGGCCGTGGTTTCGCAGCATGAGGTGATCGTTGTTGCCGAGGTCCCGCTGCAGGCGCGCCTTCTCGTCCTCGCGCAACGCCGCGCCTTCGTAGTCGTGGTAAGCCAGGCTTGCCAGCACGAAGATCGACTGTTGCGACAGCGGAAGCACACCCTCTTTCTGCGCTGACACCGCCACCCCGTTCAAAGTGTGCGTATGCAGTACGCATTCGACATCGTGCCGTGCTTCATGCACGGCGCTGTGGATGATGAAGCCCGCGGGGTTCACGGGGAACGGCGAGTCCTCCAGCTTGTTGCCCTGCATGTCGACCTTGATCAGGCTCGATGCCGTGATCTCCTCGAACATGAGCCCATACGGATTGATGAGGAACTCGCCCTCCCTGCCTTGCACGCGCGCGCTGATATGGGTGAACACAAGGTCGTCCCAATGGAACAGGACCACCAGCCGGTAGGCGGCTGCGAGGTCGACACGGACGGCCCACTCCTCCTCGCTCACCAGTGACCTGCGGCTCTCGATCTGCAACGCGCGTGCGCTCATCGCGGTCTCCTTTCAAACAGCCTGACGGGGAATCGCTCGTGGACAATAGGATCTCGATGGTCCTGCAGTGTCAGCCCAGGAGCAACCCGTGAACACGCCCGTTCTTACAATGGCCGAGCGGTCAAACGTCGAATCGGGTCCGTGGTTTTCCAAGCTTTCCCAGCCCCTGTGCGATGCAATGCAATCCTGTCACGATCGACGGTCAGGCAACTCGCCTGACATCAGCGGGCACGATTTACCCCCGGGGCCGCTGACTGCCCGGAACAAAGAGGACGGCCCCATGGAAGCCTTCACCGGAACAAAGCCCGTCGCCGAGTCGCACACGTTCGACGTGCCCGTGCTCGAGCGCCACCTTCGTGAACATTTGCCCGGGTTCGAAGGGCCGCTGTCGGTCTCGCAATTCAAGGGCGGGCAGAGCAATCCGACCTACAGACTCGATACGCCCGGCGCTTTGTACGTCATGCGCACCAAGCCGGGACCGGCGGCGAAGCTGCTGCCCTCCGCACATGCGATCGAACGCGAGTTCCGCGTGATGAATGCGCTGCACGGCACGGCAGTGCCCGTCCCACGCATGGAGCTGCTGTGCGAGGACGAGTCGGTGATCGGCCGCGCGTTCTACGTCATGGAGTTCGTTCAGGGGCGTGTGCTGTGGGACCCGGCCCTGCCCGGCATGACCCACGACGAGCGCGGCGCGATCTACGACGAGATGAACAGGGTGATCGCGGCGCTGCACTGTGTCGACGTCGCCAGCGTGGGACTTGCGGAATATGGCAAGCCCGGCAACTACTTCGAGCGGCAGATCGCGCGCTGGTCACGGCAGTACCAGGCCTCCGTGACCGAGCCCATTCCCGAGATGGAACGTCTGATCGAGTGGCTGCCCTTGCACATCCCGCCGAGCGCGCGCGACGACACGCAGGTGACGGTCGTGCATGGCGACTATCGTCTCGACAACCTCGTGTTCCATCCGACGCAGCCGCGCGTGCTGGCGGTGCTCGACTGGGAGCTGTCGACTCTCGGGCATCCGCTCGCCGACTTCAGCTATCACTGCATGGCCTGGCATATTCCGGCCGGTGTGTTCCGTGGCATGGGCGAGCTGGACGTCGTCTCCCTCGGCATCCCCACGGAGCAAGAGTACATCCGGCGCTACTGCGAGCGCACGGGACGCTTCAGCCCGGATGCGCTGAGGGCGGACTGGAACTTCTACCTGGCCTATAACCTGTTCCGCATCGCGGCCATCCTGCAGGGCATTGCCAGACGCGCGGTCGACGGCATTGCTTCGAGCGAACAGGCGCGGCAGGCCGGTGCAGGCGCAAAGCCGCTCGCGCAGATGGGCTGGCAACTCGCGCACCCGCAGTCGTCCTGATCCGCCAACCCCACGAGGAAGGAAGCACGATGGACTTCAATGACTCGCCCCGCACGCAAGAGCTGCAAGCCAGGCTCGCGAGCTTCATGGACCGGTACGTGTACCCGGCCGAGGCGCGCTACTACGAGGAGCTGCAGGCCAACACACAGGCGGGCCGGCGTTGGACGCCCTTGCAGGTGATCGAGGAACTGAAGCCGAAGGCCCGGGCCGAGGGCCTGTGGAACCTGTTCCTGCCACACAGCGATCGCGGCGCGGGACTCACGAATCTCGAATACGCGCCGCTCGCCGAGACGATGGGCCGGGTACCGTGGGCCAGCGAGGTGTTCAACTGCTCGGCGCCGGACACCGGCAACATGGAGACCATTGAGCGCTACGGCACGGCGGAGCAGAAGAGGCAATGGCTGGAGCCGCTGCTCGAAGGCCGCATCCGCAGTGCCTTCGCGATGACCGAACCGGCGGTGGCGTCATCGGACGCGACCAACATCGAGTCGCGCATCGAACGCCGCGGCGACCATTACGTGATCAACGGCCGCAAGTGGTGGACCTCCGGTGCCGGCGACCCGCGCTGCGCACTCTACATCTTCATGGGCAAGACGGACCCCGGGGCGGCGCGGCATTCACAGCAATCGATGATCCTCGTGCCGGCCGATGCCGGGGGCATCTCCCTGCTGCGTCCGCTCAGTGTGTTCGGCTACGACGACGCGCCCCACGGCCACATGGAAGTGGTATTCGAGGACGTGAAGGTGCCGCTCGACAATATGCTGTTGGGCGAGGGCCGCGGCTTCGAGATCGCGCAGGGGCGCCTCGGCCCGGGGCGCATCCACCACTGCATGCGCACCATCGGCCTTGCGGAGCGCGCGCTGGAGCTGATGTGCAAGCGCACCTCTTCGCGCGTGGCCTTCGGCAAGCCCGTGGCTGCGCAAACGGTGACGCAGGAGCGGATTGCCGAGGCGCGCTGCATGATCGACCAGGCGCGCCTGCTCACCCTGAAGGCGGCGTGGATGATGGACACAGCAGGCAACAAGGCGGCGAAGGCCGAGATCGCGATGATCAAGGTCGTGGCGCCGAACATCGCCTGCACGGTGATCGACTGGGCGATCCAGGCGCACGGCGCCGGCGGCATGTGCCAGGATTTCCCGCTGGCCTACTTCTACACCGTGGCCCGCACCCTTCGGCTGGCGGACGGCCCGGACGAAGTGCATCGAAACGCGATCGCGAAGATCGAGTTGGGCAAGCATGCGTTGTAGCGTGGGCGGAAGAGGCCCCGGGGCTTATGGTGCGGCTGCGTGGGCCCCGGCCCTGCCTGTCCAGGCTCGCCGGCGGTCAGGCATCGCCCTCGGCCGCCTCCCGGCTCACCCGCCGCCCCTGCGCCAGCGCCACCTCGAACAAGCTGATGGCGCCCTCCAGGCGCGCAGTCTCCGGCTGCGGCAAGGCCGTCCGCATCACCACCCGACCGCGC
>DASTGE010000850.1:0-14218 GCA_035719405.1 Burkholderiaceae bacterium | reverse complement strand
GAGCACGGACTTGTGCGTTTCGACGGCACGCACCTTTACGAGTATGCCGACCCGCGCGAGGGCTTCCATCCGGACTGGCAGACGCTGGTCTACAACTTTGGCCGCACGGAGGTGCGCAACTACCTCGTCGGCAATGCGCTGTTCTGGATCGAGCGCTACGGCATTGACGGCCTGCGGGTCGATGCGGTGGCGTCAATGCTTTATCGTGACTACAGCCGTCGCGAAGGCGAGTGGGTACCCAATGTGCACGGCGGGCGCGAGAACCTGGAGGCGATCGCCTTTCTCAAGCGCGCCAATGAAGTGGTGGGGGCGGAGTGCCCGCATGCGGTGACGGTGGCGGAGGAGTCGACCGCCTTTCCCGGTGTGTCGCGTCCGGTCTACTCGGGCGGCCTGGGCTTTCACTACAAGTGGAACATGGGCTGGATGCACGATACGCTGCAATACATGCGGCGCGATCCGGTGCATCGCCGATGGCACCACAATGAAATGACCTTCGGCTTGGTCTATGCGTTCAGCGAGAACTTCGTGCTGCCGCTTTCTCACGACGAAGTCGTGCACGGCAAGGGTTCGCTGCTTGGCAAGATGCCTGGCGACCGCTGGCAACGATTCGCCAACCTGCGCGCCTACTACGGCTTCATGTTCGGCCATCCGGGCAAGAAGCTTCTCTTCATGGGAAGCGAGTTTGCGCAGGAGGCCGAGTGGAACCACGATGCCAGCCTGGACTGGCATCTGCTCGCCGACCCGATGCACGAAGGTGTGCGATGCCTGGTGCGCGACCTGAACCGGCTGTTGCGGGAATTGCCGGCGCTGCATGAATTGGATGCCGAGTATTTCGGCTTTGCATGGATCGCCCACGACGATGCCGAGCGTTCGCTGTTCAGCTTCGTGCGTCGCGCACGGTCGGTGAACGCGCCTGTCATGGTCGTCTCGAACTTCACGCCCGCGGTGCATCGTGGCCTGCGTCTCGGTGTTCCGGAAGCCGGGCAGTGGCGCGAGCGGATCAACACCGATTCGTCGCATTACGGCGGCAGCGATGTCGGCACGCCATTGGGCATCGCGCGCTCCGAGCCCTTGCCTTGGCAGGGCCAGCCGCACTCGATCGTGATCGACGTTCCGCCGCTGGCAACGGTGTTTCTTGCGTGGACACCATGACGTTTCCCATGACCCTTGGATTGCGCGAGGGCAGGGCGTGGCCGCTGGGTGTTCGAATCGAGTCCGGCGGCTTGAACATCGCCGTGTTTTCGGCACATGCGCAGTCGATCGAGCTGTGCGTCTTCGACCCGGCCGGTGAACAGGAGATCGGGCGCGAGACGCTTCCGGGTCACACCGGCGATGTGTGGCATGGGTTTCTCGAAGGCGCAGGAGCCGGTCTCGTGTACGGCCTGCGCGCGCACGGTCCCTGGCGACCCGAGCAGGGGCTGCGTTTCAATCCACACAAATTGCTGCTCGACCCTTATGCGCGGGAGATCATCGGGCGCTTCGAGTGGTGCGACGAGCATTTCGATGCCGAGCGTCCCGGCTCGCATCGGAGGGATGTGCGTGACAACGCACGGCATGCACTGAAGGCGCGGGTGGTGGCGGATGGGCAGGCCGAAGCGTCGCCCCGTCCGCTCACGCCGTTGGCCGACACCGTGCTTTATGAGTTGCACGTGAAGGGCTTCACCATGCGCCACCCCGGCGTGCCTCCCGGCCTGCGTGGCACCTACGCGGGACTCGCCAGCGATGCCGCCATCTCGCATCTGCAGCGCCTGGGCATTACCGCCGTGAGCCTGCTGCCCGTGCACCAGCACCTCGACGAGCAGCGACTTGTCGCGCGCGGCTCGAGCAACTACTGGGGCTACAACACCATCGGCTACTTCGCCGTCGAGCCGCGTTATGCGAGCGGGCAGGGCAGGCTTTCGCCGCGCGACGAATTCAGGGCCATGGTGGACCGCCTGCACACGGCTGGCATCGAGGTCATCATCGACGTGGTGTTCAACCACACGGCCGAGTCCGACGAAGCGGGACCCACGCTGTGCTGGCGAGGGCTCGACAACACGAGTTACTACCGCAGCGAGCCGGGTCATCCCGGACGCCTGCAGAACTTCAGCGGCTGCGGCAACACGCTCGATGTGCGGCATCCCCGCGTGCTGCAGATGGTGATGGACAGCCTGCGGCATTGGATGGTCGAACTGCACGTCGACGGCTTTCGCTTCGACCTCGCTCCCGTGCTTGGACGTAGCCACGAAGGCTTCGACACGGGAGCGCCTTTCTTCCACGCGGTTGCGCAGGATCCGTTGCTGGCCGGTGCGAAGCTCATTGCCGAGCCGTGGGACGTTGGGCCCGGCGGCTACAGGCTCGGCGACTTCCCGCGCGGTTGGCTGGAGTGGAATGACCAATACCGCGATGCCATGCGTGGCTATTGGCTGGGCCGAATACCGCGCGGCGAGTTCGCGCGGCGGCTGTGTGCATCGTCCGATCTGTTCCAGACGCGCCATCGCTCGCCAATGGAATCGGCCAACTTCGTTGTCGCTCACGACGGTTTCACGTTGCGTGATCTCGTCACGTACTCTCACAAGCACAACGAAGCCAACGGCGAAGGCAATCGCGACGGTCATGACGCGAACCACAGCTGGAACTGCGGCGTCGAAGGTGCGACCAGCGACCCGGCCGTTCACGCCTTGCGCTCGCGCCTTCAGCGCGCGTTGCTCGCGACACTGTTGCTGTCGCAAGGCACGCCGATGCTCGCTGCGGGCGCAGAGCTCGGCCAGAGCCAGGGCGGCAACAACAATCCGTATTGCCAGGACAACGAGACGACATGGATCGACTGGCCGCACGCCGACGAATCGCTGATCGCTTTCACCGCTGCACTCGTCGCGCTGCGCCGGGAGCGCTTGCCGCTCGGGGCTCGTTGGTACACGGGACATCCCGATGTCCATGGACTCGCAGACCTCATGTGGCAGGACGCCCACGGCCGGCCGCTGGATGCTGACAATTGGTCATCGACCGATGAGCGTGCCGTCGGTGCGTTGATCAATGCCGCGGGCAAAGGCGGCCCGCCTCTGCTCCTCCTGGCCAATCCGCACGCTGACGACATCGCCTTTGCTCTGCCCAACGGACGCTGGCAGGCGCTGTTCGATTCAGCACGCGGATCGTTCACGCCCACGGAAGCACGCGCGGAGGGATGCATGGAGGGATATGTGGAACGGTACCGGCTTGCAGCGCGCAGCCTCGTGCTGCTGGCGCTGCTGGAACTGCGGGATTCGTTGCGTCGCGCGGAGCGGTCCGCATGAGGCTGCCTCGATCCAGCGGCGTGCTGCTGCATCCCACCTCATTGCCCGGCCCTTTCGGCAGCGGCGATCTCGGTGAAGCCGCATACCATTTCGTCGACTGGCTGGCCGCCGCAGTGCAAGGCTGCTGGCAAGTGCTTCCCCTCGGCCCCACGGGGATGGGAAATTCGCCGTACATGAGTCCATCGGCCTTCGCCGGCAATCCGATGCTCATCGACCTCGCCGAGTTGCGGCAGCGCGGCTGGCTGGCCGATGAGGATCTGCGTGCCACGCCCTCATGGAACGAAGGCCGCATCGACTTTGCAACGGTGGTGCCTTGGCGATGGGAGCGACTGCGCGCCGCGGCGCGGCGCTTCGAGCGCGATGCAGGTTCAGCCGATCGCGCCGATTTCGAGTCTTTCTGCGCGCGGCACGAAAGCTGGCTCGACGACTTCACGCTGTTCGCCGCACTCAGCGACGCGCATCCCGGCCGCGCCTGGTGCGACTGGGAGCCTGCACTCGTGCGTCGCGAGCGGGAGGCGATTGCCCGGGCGCGCGAGCAGCACGCCGGGTCGATCGCCTTCCACCGCTTCTGCCAATGGCGCTTCTTCGATCAGTGGTCGCGTCTGCGCGAGCATGCGCAACGTCGAGGCGTCCGCATCATCGGCGACATGCCGATCTACGTTGCGTTCCACAGCGCCGAGGTGTGGGCCAGGGCAGAATTGTTCGAGCTGGACGACACGCGGTGGCCGCAAGTCGTTGCCGGCGTGCCTCCCGACTATTTCAGCGCCACCGGGCAGCGGTGGGGAAACCCGCTGTACCGTTGGCAAGCGCATGCCGACCAGGGTTACGCCTGGTGGATCGAGCGGGTCAACCGGACCTTCGATCTGGTCGACGTTGTTCGCATCGACCACTTCCGCGGCTTTGCAAGCTACTGGGAGATCCCTGCGGATGAGCCGACGGCGATTCACGGCCGCTGGCGGGAGGGGCCTGGGGCCGGCCTGTTCGACGCAATTGCGCGCGCGCACGGACCGTTGCCAATCATTGCGGAAGACCTCGGCATCGTCACGCCCGATGTCGTCCAATTGCGCAAGCGCTTTGCATTTCCCGGGATGCGCATCCTGCAGTTTGCATTCGGCGAAGACGCCCGCAACCCTTATCTGCCTCACCATCACGAACCGGACAGCGTCGTCTACACCGGCACGCACGACAACGACACCACGCGGGGGTGGTGGTCGCAGGCGGGTGAACGGCAGCGGGAGCACGCGCGCGACTATCTTGGCACGACAGGTGCCGAGATTCATTGGGACTTCATCCGCTCGGCGCTCATGTCAGTGGCCGACACGGCGATCGTGCCGCTGCAGGACGTGCTCGGGTTGGGTAGCGAGCATCGGATGAATTTGCCTGGAATTGGAGAGGGGCAGTGGGCCTGGCGCTTTGCTTGGTCCCAGGTCCGGTCCGAGCACGCCGATGGCCTGGCAATGCTCACGAAGCTGTATGGCCGCGACGGAACTCAGGTCTGATCCGCCGACCGGGGCGAGGTCGACGGAGCGGTCCCTGCAACGCGGGCAACTCGGGGCACGCAATGGCATGCCGCAGTCAGAACGTCTTGCCGTGTGAAACGTCGACCCTTCTCGGTTCCGTGAGCCGGTTCACCATGGTCGAGATCGCCTTCATTTGCGGAGCCCGCTTGTAGGCGTAGTCCGTGCCGGTGTAGCCCCACCAGTCCCAGCAACCCATCGGGTTGGACGACGCCCACGACTTGTTGACCTGCGGGTAGAGCACAAGAATGCCGTTCGTGTCGGCCCAGTTGTTGTAGCCGGTATCGGTGTAGAACTGTCTGCCGATCGACTCGACCGACTGATCGCAACCATGAATCGCCACATGGACTTTACAGTGCGCATCGGGTTCAGCGCATGCGGGTGGGACATAGAGGTAGCCGACGTCCGCCATGGCGGCGGCGGTGCTTGCGAATTCCTTCTGATCAAAACTGATGATTTGGCCCCTCGGCGTTTTGACGCGCGGATTGAGAGGGCCATAGATATGCTGCAGAAACGTACCGACCTGGTCGTAACCGTCCCCGCCAATGGCACATTGGTTGATGTAGGGGGTCGAATTGGCAGCGCAGTCGTTTCCGTAGCTCGGCGTGACCACTGCATGGCCTGCCGGCACGGAGTTCACGTACCTCAGATTTTCGGTCGTGACCCCGACCATCTGGAAGAACGACACGGTGGCATCGACGGCTGGCTGGCGCACGACCGAATCGCGGGTACCGCTGAATACATAGATGCGGCGCCTGCCAAGATTGCCGAGCGGATCGATCAATCCCTCTTTGGCAAACTCTTTCGCGGCATCGACCATCAACTTCGGATTGGGCGGGAAGAACGGCATCTGGCCCATGCATATGCTGGTGAAAAGCACGCTGTTGGCGGCACAGTAGTATGGCCCCCCGGCGACAACGCCGGCGCCGACGATCGAGTCTGAATAGGCGACCTGTAATTGAACCGCCATGAAAGCGCCAGACGAAAGTCCGGACACCGATGTCTGATGAGGGTCCCCCCCAAAGGCCGGAAGACTCGCAGGCGCTGCGAACGCCAGGCCCGCGGTCAAGCTGATGGCAGCGAGGATTGCAGGGAAACTCCACTTGCGCATGATGACCTCCTTGACCGGAACTCTTTGTCGGAGCCGGCCACGAAGATACTCCTCTGGCTTTGCTATCGCATCCCTCTTAAGTGGGGCGTACCGCAACATTCCGTCGGATAACGCAATTCGCCGCGAGCACGGTGTCACGGTCCTCGCCCAAAGAGGATCAGTTTGGACTGATTAAGTCAGCATCGGCAATTTCAGCCGCGGCTTTTTTGCCTTGCCTGGACGGACAGCGGCACACGGTGCACAGACACACGGCCGGTGGCCACATCGAACACCACCTGCCGATGACCTGCGCCGAACAGGTCTTCATGATGGATCGGAACGCCCAGCTCCTGCAGCATCGCCCGTGCAGCCTGTCCGTTGGTCTGCCCGACGCGCATCGACAAAGCCTGCGAAGGAAACATGTTTCCCCCGCCGAGTACCTGGGCCTGGCATTCGCGCAGGTTCACGCCGACGGCAGCCAGGCCCGAAGCCATCAACTGCAGGGCCTCGTCTCCGTAGCGGCCATCCAGTTGTCCGTCACCCGAACGGCCGCGCCGGGATGCGAGCAAATAGTGCGACATGGCGCCAACGCGCCTGCGCGGATCCCAGATCGTGATCGCCACGCATGATCCGAGCAGGGTGCGCACGCGCCATCCGGCATCGCCCACGAAATACTCGCCGGGCGACAACGTCACTTCAGACACTGCCAAGGACGGGTGAGACATCAGGGCTTGCGATAAATCGAGGGTGCGACCAGGGCCACCGTATCGCACACATCGTTGAGGCTTTCCGAATGCCCGATGCAGAAATGGCCGCCCGGACGCAGGGTCGAGAGTACTCGCGCAACCACCTGGCGTTTGGTCTGCATGTCGAAATAGATCATCACATTGCGCAGGAATACCACGTCGAACTGCCCAAGGTGCGGCAAAGGCGCGTTGAGGTTCACCTGCATGAACTTCACGCGCTGTCGCAGCGTGCGCTCCACCAGCAGGGTTCCGTCCTGCGGCCCGGTCCCACGAAGGCAGAAGCGCTTGCGATAGGGAACGGGAATGTGACGTGCGCGATCCAGCGGATAGTGGCCGGTGCCCGCGCGCTGAAGCACACGCGTGCTGATGTCCGAGCCGAGCACGTCCCATGGCGCAGTCATGCCCAGCACGTCGGCCAGCACCATGGCGATGCTGTACGCCTCCTCGCCGGTCGACGAGGCGGCACTCCACACGCGAAATGACTGGCGGGCCGCGCGGGACTCACCGGCAAGCTTGTGCAGCAGTTCGAAGTGCTTTGGCTCTCGAAAGAAGAAGGTTTCGTTGGTGGTCAGCAGGTCGACCGCCACCTGCACTTCATCCGATGCGCTGCCGCCGCGCAGCAGTTCGATGTACTTCCCGTAGCTTTCCAGCCCCCAATGCTGAAGCCGCTTTGCCAGTCTGCCGCTGACCAGGGCCTTCTTCGACGGCGACATGTCGATGCCCGCGGCCTCGTGAATGAAGCGCTGGAACTGGCTGAACTCGGCGTCGGTTAGATTGATCGTGCCCATTCCGGTCAGGGGTATCTGGACAAGCTGCTTCAAGTGGCTGCGTGGCCGATCGACGCAAGGGATGACAACTCCTCGATCGACAAAACGCGGTCGGCATTAAGCAGAATCACGAACTTTCCGCGCACTTTGCCCATGCCCTGCATGAACTCGCTGCGGATCCGCGCGCCAAAGCTCGGCGGCGGCTCGATGTCGGACGGCGCGATCTCGATGACCTCGCTCACCGCATCAACCACCACCCCGACGTCATGGCGCTCGCCTTCGGCTTCGACCTCGACGATGACGATGCAGGTCCGTTTCGTCACCTCGGACGGCTTGCGGCCGAAGCGCGCGGCCAGGTCCATCACAGGCACCACCGCTCCGCGCAGGTTGATCACGCCGCGAATGCACTCCGGCATCATCGGCACGGTGGTGACACCCTGGAATTGAATGATCTCCTTGATCGCGAGGATGCCAATGGCAAACATCTCCCCGCCTTGCATGAAGGTGAGGTATTGCTCGGGCTGGGCCGCCGGCGTCGCGGGGATCAGTGCAGTGCTGGAAGACGATTGAACGAGTGAACTCATCGCAGGCTCTTTTGTTCAATGGTGTGCGAAGTCGGCTTCGTCAGGCTCGGTGGCCATGCCGGTACCGTCTGGCGCGCCGGCCTGAAGCCGCCCAAAGGCGCGGGAGGCGTCGGTCGTAAACGCCAAGCTTGGCACCGATTCGAAGATTGTTGAACATTACGACTCCAGAAGGGGCGCGGGATCAGGCCAATAGCACACTGGTGTCGGGCGCCGCGGCGTGGCCCAGGGTCTCGATGGTCGGGTCGATCGCGAGAACCTGATTGGCGTCGAGCAGGATCACGAAGCGGTCCTGCACTTTGCCCATGCCCAGAATGAAATCGCTGCGGATGCGCGTGCCGAAGGTCGGCGCCGGCTCGATGTCGGCCGCGGCGATCTCCAGCACTTCGCTCACCGCGTCGACCATCACGCCGATCACATGGCATTCGTCTGCGGCCTCGACCTCCACGATCACGATGCAGGAGCGTTTGGTCACCTCGCTCCCGGGTCGCCCGAAGCGCGCCGGCAGGTCGACGACCGGCACCACCGCCCCGCGCAGGTTGATCACGCCGCGAATGCACTCCGGCATCATCGGCACGGTGGTGACACCCTGGAACTGAATGATCTCCTTGATGGCGAGGATGCCAATGGCAAACAGCTCGCCGCCTTGCATGAAGGTGAGGTATTGCCCAGGCGGTGCCACACGCGTTGGGCGAATCATTGCGTTGCCCGAAGGCGATTGAACGAGAGCATTCATCGCATGCTCATCGTTCAAAAGTGTGCGAAGTCCGCCTCGTCCGGCTCGGTCGCCTTGGCCGGTACCGCCTTGCGCGCCAGCTTGAAACCGCCCAATGCCTTGGCGGCTGCGCGTTTCGGCGAGTCCGCGGATTTGCGCGCGACGCCCGTGCCGAGGCGAGGCGCCGTTGCCGTCATGCCGTTGAGCTTGAAGAAGGACATGCTCTGCTGCAATTGCTCGGCCTGACTGCTCATCTCCTCGGCCGTGGCAGCGAGTTCCTCCGAGCTGGATGCGTTCTGTTGCGTGGTCTGGCTCAGCTGGACCACCGCCGCATTGATCTGGCTGACGCCTGAAGACTGTTCCTGCGATGCCGCGGTGATCTCCTGCACCAGCTCCGAGGTCTTGCGGATGTTGGGCACCATCGCGTCGAGCAGCTTGCCGGCCCTTTCGGCCAGATCGACGCTGCTGCCTGCCACTTCGCCGATCTCCTGCGCTGCGACCTGACTGCGCTCGGCCAGCTTGCGCACCTCTGCCGCCACCACCGCGAAGCCCTTGCCGTGCTCGCCGGCGCGCGCTGCCTCGATTGCCGCGTTCAGCGCGAGCAGGTTGGTCTGGTAGGCGATGTCGTCGATGATGCCGATCTTGGCGGCGATCTGCTTCATCGCCGCCACGGTCGCCTTCACTGCCTCGCCACCGTCGGTCGAATCCTTGGCGGCCTGCATCGCCATGCTGTCGGTGACCTTGGCGTTCTCGGTGTTCTGGGCGATGGACGATGTCATCTGCTCAATCGAAGCGCTGGTCTCCTCGACGCCCGCGGCCTGCTCGCTCGAGGCCTGCGACAACGACTGCGCCGTCGCGCTCACCTCTTCCGATGCACCGGCCAGTGCCTCCGCTCCGGCGTTGACCTCAGCCACCACCGCAGAGAGCTTCTCGAGCATGTTCTGCATCGCCGCGAGCAAACGCGCGGTTTCGTCCTTGCCGGTGACCTCGATCTTCGTCGTCAAGTCTCCGTTGGCGAGGCAGTTGGCAGCCTCCACCGCTCTGGCCAGCGGGCGGGTGATGCTGCGAGCGATCCAGAACGAGAGGGATGCGACGGTCAGCAGCGTCAGACCGACGATGCTCCAGGTGACCCGGTTCGCGAAGTGGTACTCGGTCACGGCCTGGCGAGCACTGCCTTGGGACAGGTCGACGTTGTACCGGCGATGCTCGTCCAATGCGGAACGTGTTTTCACGATGACTGGCAGCGCTGTCTCCAGTGCGCGACGCGCTTCGTCGTTGCGATTGGCGTGCGACAGAGCCAACACTTTGTCCTTCGCAACGTCGTACTCTTGCAATGCGGCGCGATTGGCAGCCAACAGCCGCTTGTCCTTGTCGTCGGCGATCAAGGGCTCGTACTTGCGGAATTGCTCGTCCATGTCCGCCCGCTTGACTTTGATCTGTTGCTCGATCTCAGCCAACCTCGACGCATCGGTATTCAACACGTGCTGGTGCACTTGCTCGTTCATCTCGCTGAAGTCGGAGTACGCGTTGTCCAGCACGACGATGCTGGGAATGACGTTCTCGTTGGCGAAATTGGCGGCGTTGTAGACATTCTGCATTTGCATCATGCCGGTACCGGATACGGTGCCGAGACCGAGGATCGCGATGATGGCCAGCAGCAGCAGGCGTTGGGCGACAGACATCATTGTTCCTTGAAAGAAGAAGGCGAGGAGGGTCAGCTCGGGATCGGATGTGATGGCCTGGGCGCGGAATTGACACGACGCGGCGAAGCGCCTTCGTCTGGCGTGGCGCCCGGCCTTTCAGGGAGCCAGCGCGTGGGTTCCCGCCCCGGCTGCTCTTAGACGTGCGCGAACTCCGCTTCTTCGGACTCTGCGTTGAGGGCCGGTGTGAGGTTGCCCGCCGGCCTCAAGCCGCCCACGGGTTTCGTGCGGCGCGGCGCGGCAGCCGGCGGTATTCGCCGGGCGGTGCCCGTCGGCCGCGGCGCGCCTGCACTCGCGCCCGCGACGGTGAAAAAGCTGATCGTTTGCTTCAGCTGCTCGGCCTGGCTGCTCATCTCCTCGGCCGTCGCCGCCAGCTCCTCCGAACTGGACGCATTGTGCTGGGTGGTCTCGCTGAGCTGCAATACGGCTGAATTGATCTGGCTGACGCCGGACGACTGTTCCTGCGATGCTGCCGTGATCTCCTGCACCAGTTCGGAGGTCTTGCGGATGTTGGGCAACATCTCGTCGAGCAGCTTGCCGGCCTTCTCGGCCAATTCGACGCTGCTGCCCGCCACTTCGCCAATCTCCTGCGCGGCGACCTGACTGCGCTCGGCCAGCTTGCGCACCTCGGATGCCACGACCGCGAAGCCCTTGCCGTGCTCGCCAGCGCGTGCCGCCTCGATCGCGGCGTTCAATGCCAGCAGGTTGGTCTGGTAGGCGATGTCGTCGATGATTCCGATCTTGGCGGCGATCTGCTTCATTGCCGACACGGTGGCCTTCACGGCCTCACCGCCGTCGGTGGAGTCCTTGGCCGCCTGCATTGCCATGCTGTCCGTCACTTTGGCGTTCTCGGTATTTTGCGTGATCGATGCGGTCATCTGCTCGATCGAGGCGCTGGTTTCCTCGACACCGGCGGCCTGCTCGCTCGATGACTGCGACAACGACTGCGCCGTGGCACTCACCTCTTCCGAGGCCCCCGCCAGCGCGTCGGCGCCGGCGTTGACCTCGGCCACGACCGACGACAGCTTTTCAATCATGTTCCGCATTGCGGCGAGAAGCTGGCCCATCTCGTCCTTCGACTTCACCTCGACGTGGACGGTCAGGTCGCCTTCGGACAGCCGGTCCGCCGCGCCCACCGCTTCGCGGATCGGCACCGTGATGCTGCGCGTGATCCAGACCGCGACGACCAGCGCCATTGCAAGCGCTCCGGCAACCAGACTGAGCGTGATTATGCGGGCGGAATGGTAAAGCCGCTGTGCTTCCGCACTTGCGGAGGTCATCATTTCGCACTGGAAGTCGACCAATGAACGCACAGCTTCCAGATAGCGTTGCAGCACCGGCTGCAATTCCCCGAACAGGAGTCGGCCCGCCTCGTCGCGCTTGCCGTCCAGCACCAGCTTGAACAGGCGCTCCTGGCCGTCGATGTACGCTGCACGGTGGTCCTTGACGCCTTTGAGCAGTGCAATGCCCTTCTCGTGCGTAATGACCTTTTCCAACTGCGCGACAGTCTCGCCAATGAGCTTGCGCGACTGGTAAACCTTGTCGATGCTCTCCTTTGCCGCGGCGGGGTCGGTCGCGATGATCATGTCGCGCAACAATCTGGAGATGTTGCTTACCTGGCCGTCGACCCGGCTGGCGAGATCGACCTTCTCGTAGTCCTTGACCATCGACTCCATGCCGACATTCATGCCGGCCATGCGCGTCATGCCGACGAAGGCCACCGAGAGCAGCAATGCAATCAGCAGGCCGAAGGCGAGGGCGAGTCGAATACCGATTTTCATGTTTCTGAACACGGGCGAGCCTCTGTCTTGATATGGAAGTTACTCGGCAAGGGCGAGCTGGAGCAGGGGTTTTCCGCCGCCATTTGCCATTGCGGGCTCTGCAACCTGCTGAACGAGGACCGGCACGTCGAGGATGAAGGCGACCTCTCCGCTGCCGAGAATGGTGGAGCCGCTGATGCACTTGATGTGGCTGAACATCTTGCTCAACGGCTTGATGACGGTCTGCAACTCGCCGAGCAACGTGTCGACGACCAGTCCGACGCGCCGGCCGGCGTGACGGACGACCACGATGTTCTGACGCCGCGCCGGCCGTCCCTCCACCTCGAACCACTCGCGCAGGCGGATGAAGGGCAGCAGTTCGCCGCGCAGATTGGCGTAATCGTGGCCGGCTTCCGGTGTGAACTCGACGCACTCCTCGACCATCTCCAGCGGCAGCACGAAGACCGACTGTCCCAGTCCCACGACGAAGCCGTCGATGATCGCGAGCGTGAGCGGAAGCCGGACGGTCACCGTGGTGCCGGCTCCCTCGGCGCTTTTGACCTCGACGCTGCCTCGCAGCGCCTCGATGTTGCGCTTGACCACGTCCATGCCGACTCCGCGACCTGAGAGGCTGGTCACCTGCTCCGCGGTCGAGAAGCCGGGTTCGAAGATCAGTGCATGGATCTCGTCGTCGCTCAGCTCCGCGTCCGGTGCAACCAGGCCTCGCTCGATGGCCCGCGCCAGGATCCTGTCGCGCTTCAGGCCGCCCCCATCGTCGGCGACTTCGATCACGATGGCGCCGGACTCATGGAAGGCATTCAGGCGCAGTGTTCCGCGTGCCGGCTTGCCGTTCGCCTCGCGCATGGCAGTGGACTCGATGCCGTGATCCAGCGCATTGCGTACCAGGTGCAACAGGGGATCGCTGATCTTCTCGACCAGCGTCTTGTCGAGCTCCGTGTCTTCGCCGGTGATCTCCAGCCCGATGTCTTTGCCGAGTTCGCGCGACACGTCGTGCACGACGCGTTGAAAGCGGCTGAACGTGGCGCCGATCTTCACCATGCGAAGCTGCATCGCACTGTCGCGTACCTCCTGCACCAATGCCGTCAGCAGCGAATTGCGCTCCTGAAGCTCGACGTCCCGCAGGCGCCGGGCCGAAAGGTTGGCGCTGGCCGACGCAATGATCAGCTCCCCGACCAGCGTGATCAGGTGGTCGAGCTTTCCGGCATCGACACGGATCGACTGGCTCTCCTGCGCCTTCAGCTCGCGTACATGCTTTTGCTTTGACAGTGCGGCCGCGACCACCGCGGGCTGCACCACGCCAAGATCGACCAGGATGGTGCCGATGGGCGGGGCCTGCTCGGCCTTGGCCTGCTCGGCCAACGCCGTCGCCAGTTCGGTGGGTGTGAGCGTCCCGCAACGCACCAGCAGTTCACCCAGCCGCGCCTGCTCCTCGGGCAGCTCGCCGATCATGCGCACGTATTCGGCAACGCGGCTGTGAGGCGGCAGGATGCGCACCGTGCTTTCGTCGCGAACAAATTCGAATACGCTCTCGAGCGTGGCCTTGTCCGCATCGCTGCGCAGCGCGATCTCAAAGCCCAGGTAGCAGGTCTCCGGTTCCATGTCCGCCGCAGCAGGCAGAGCATCGGGCAGAGTCACGATGTTGACGATCTCGCCAAAGCGCTTCAAATAGCGGATGAACGACAGGGGGTCCAAGCCGTTGCGCAGCACATTGGGGCCGAAGCGCAGCGAGATGTGCCAGTGGTCCGTGCCCACGACCGGGCCAACCACACGCTCGAACGCCTCGGGGCGATGCGCAGGGGGCACAGGCGCGGCCAACACAACGGCAGCCGGAAGTCGCGCGCGCAGAGGCGCGAGCAGCGACTCCCCCTGCTCCAGCAATTGGGGTGATGGCTCGGGCTGCCCGGCCTGGACCGCCTCGAGCAGCGAACCAATGTGGTCGCCGCAGGGCAGCAGCAAGGTCACCAGTTCATCGTCGAGCGCGATGCGGCCGGCTCGCACATGGTCGAGCACGGTCTCGATGACATGCGTGAACGAGACGATCGCGTCGAG
>DASTGE010000849.1:0-9572 GCA_035719405.1 Burkholderiaceae bacterium | reverse complement strand
TAAGTCGCCTGCCCGCCAGGCGTCGACCTACGTGCGGCACTCCAAGCGTCAATCGCCTCGTCCGTCACCCAAAGTGTCAGGCTGCCGCGGCGGCGTAGTCCGGCCTCGTATTCGGCCCAGTTCGTCACCTGGAACTTCATCGTCGGGATGTGGTGCTGGCGTTTGGCGTTGAACTTGTTCGGCATAGCGGATCGCGGCGACCTGGTCACTTCAAGAGGGCGCCATGCTACCGGGCCGGGGTATCCGTGCACCAACGCCCCCCTGCGCGCCCAATGTGAGGTCGAGGGATGGCGCTATGAGCTCGCGCAACGCGAAAGTGCCCGCAGTCGTCTGCCCCTGATGCGGTCACGGGAAGGATGGCGCATCTTGACGCTGCTGCGTCGACGTCACGCGGACTTGGTGGCGGTCAAGGCCTTGATGCGCTGGCTCGACCGGGTGCGACGGACGGAGGCCAACCCCTACTGGGACGACCTCGCTGTGACGATCAGGGAGCTGGTCGAGAGTGAGTCGGGCACGAAGCTGCCGGCAACGATGGTTATCGATGCGCTGTACGACGCCGCCAGTGAGTCGGTGAAATCGGGCAACCGCGATGCCCTGAAGCTGATGACGGCGCACGGCGCCAAAGGGCTGGAGTTTCGGCACGTCATCGTGATGGACTGCGGCGACTGGGGATGGAGTGACGAGGACCGCCGGTTGCTCTACGTGGCGATGACCCGGGCCAAGGAGACGCTGACGCTGTTCAAGGTCGAGGACGGGCGTAATCGGTTCCTTGCCGATGTGGCGACGCTTGATGGAGTCGCGAATCTCTTGCCACCGAGCAGACCGCGTTGGCGAAGAGATCTCGAGTGGCGGTACATCACGTACGGCCCGGGTGAAGTTGACATCGGCTACGCAGGCCGCTGTCCCGCCTCACATCCGGTGCATGCAGCCATCCGGCACTTGCGCGTCGGTTCCCCTGTCGTCATTCGACAACGGCGCATCGAGACGCAGGATGGCCAATTCGTGGTCGGCCGTTTGGCAACGGCGACGCAGGACAAGCTGAAAGACGGAACGGTCGGCACCGTCTACGGCGTGATGGTACGTACGCGGCAGCAAACGCCCGCAGCCTATTTGGAATCGGTTCGGGTCGACGAGTGGGAAGTGCCACTGGTCGACGTCAGGACGTCTGGATGATTTGTGTACGGAGCAGCTACGGCCGGCTTTCGGCTTATTTCAATCACCGCAATTTGCGCAATGCTCCGAGTGTGGCTTTAGAGCCAAACATCACGCCACTGCAGCAACTCCGCCAAGCGCCGCGCCACCCACATCGCCTCCTCGCTCGCGAGCCCCGCGTCATCGGCGACAAGGCCAGCCAGGATCACATCCATTACGTCTTGCTCGGTCACGCCATCGCGCTGCAGGACCGTCCCTGCTCGCTCCGTCAGAGCGCGGGCCAAGTCCTCGCACACTTCGTAGCGGGCCTCGATCTCCTCGCGCGAGACGGGGGGCTTCAGACGCCCAGGCGGAATGAAGAGGTCCACGAATGACTGTGGGACCACGACCTGGCTCTCTTCCGACAGCGCCATGCCTTGCCTGCCCGGGATCAAAACCAGCACAACAGCGTTCTCAGCCAAGCCGGCGCTGGGCGACGTGGCCGGTAGTGCTGGCGGAGCTGTTGGGCGCAGGACATCTTCATCGCTTCACTCCTCAGGGTTGCTCGCAGCATCGAACCGATTCACCCGGCCCGCTGTTGACCTACACCCCGTTCGTGAGGGGACGAGGCACCTCGGGGTGCAAGGGCGCGTTTCTTTCTGCGATACTGGATGAACGAACAGTATTGTGGATTCGACCTGGTCTTGCAAGACCACTCCAACGACATGCGGGTTTTGTTCTGCGGCTTCGACGGGGTGCTGCATCCGCAGCGGGCAGCGACTGTGCCGTTCGGCGTGGTGCCAGAGCGCCTGTTCGAGTGGCTCGATGTGCTGGAGCTGCTGCTCACGCCACACGACGACGTGTTCCTCGTGGTGCACAGCCGCTGGCGCCACGAGTGGACCGATGGAGAGCTCGCACGGCCGCTGCAGCGGCTCGGTTCGCGCTTCCTGGGCAGTGTGGCCAGAGGCCCGCGATACGCGTCCATCCTTCACTGGCTGGAACGGAATCGCTCGGTCAGCTCCTATCGGATCCTCGATGATGAAGCGAAGGAGTTTCCGGATCCTCCGCCGTCGCAGCTGGTGCTTTGTCATCCTGACACCGGCATCTATGAGTGGCGGGTGAGGCAGCAGTTACGCGAGTGGCTTCACGGGCCGCAGATCGTCGTATGAGGGGCAGCCGCTGCCGGTATGGCTGCTCCTGCCGATACGTGGTGTTCGCTCGCTTGGCCGCGCGAGACGTTGCGCCTTTGGTCCCCGCGCGCAAGAAGGATGTCGTTGCTTCGCCGAGGCTCGATGCGTGCACCTGCGCCGGGGCAGCTTGCACAGCAACTCCTTCCTTGCCCGTTCATCAATCGATGCCGGTGGGGTCTACGTCAACGACCGTCGCGCGCAGATCGAGCTTGTGGGCGTTGAACCGGCGCGAGGAGGGTGACATTAGATATCCCTCCTTCTTGGGATGGAGGGCATACCCTGAACTGGTACCCTCAGGCAACCTTGCGCTTCGGCCGCACCGGCGCAGAGGCTAGCACTTCCAAAGTGCAGGCTAAAGGGCTCGACGTCAACGGCATGGGGGATCTGGTGTGTCGATTCAACATCGAGCAAGCGGGATTTCAGGCCGGCGGCGGGGCGGCGCGGCGGCATCCTACGGTTCAAGGATGTGAACGGCGTGCCGTACGAAGGGCACCAGGTCCGAAGCCCGTCGCGGTGGCAGCAGCTCGATGTGCCAGCACTTGAATCGGCCTGCTCCTTATGTTTCATAGCAACACCATGTCATCACGCATTTACTTCGCTGTCGTCCTATGCGTTTTCATGCAATGCGCGCTTGCCCTCGGTGACCCAGACTGCTCTCAGGCTTTGAGCCCCCTGCGTTCTCTCGCGTCTCTGCCGCCTGAAGTCCTCGCAAGCCTGACATCCGGCGGGCGCTACGGCGGCGAAATTGCGGAGCCAGGAGGGCAATTCAATCCAACAGATACCGGAGGTGCGGTGCCACACCGGCGCTTGCTGTACGCCGCGGCATCGCCCGCGAGTGTCGTTGTCCTCATTGAGCACGGGGGGCGGGCCCGCTTCGTCGAACAATGGCTGTTCCATCGCAACACG
Organism: Burkholderiaceae bacterium; assembly: GCA_035719405.1. Classification (GTDB taxonomy): domain Bacteria; phylum Pseudomonadota; class Gammaproteobacteria; order Burkholderiales; family Burkholderiaceae_C; genus CAMLIZ01. Next base: position 6,345 of record DASTGE010000849.1, on the reverse strand, counting down.
TCGGGGTGGGTGCCCTTGAGCATTGAGACACTTGGGAACACACCGGCCAACTGGGAGGGACTCGCTCGGACCGTGTGCCGTATCTCTGATCGCGACTGACCGCTCGACGTCAACGAGCACAAAAGCTATCCCCGGTGTGCAGATCATGGACGTCGAACCTCAATCAATGTGGCGGCTTTGACTATGCCGTCTCTCCTGAAGTCCCTTGGCTGAGGTCGTTGTCCGGATCTGTCGCAATAAGCACGTACGCAGGTGAGAAGGTGAGAACGGAGGCGTACGCAGCTGAGATCAGGAAGCCAGGCTATAGAAGTAGTCGGCGGCCGAGAAGGCTCAGAGCGGCCCGTCGAAGCTGACGGCAAGCCGCACTACACCATGAGGGAGGACTGATGATTGAAAAGATCAAGCACGTCGTCGTGCTGATGCTGGAGAACCGTTCATTCGACCACATGCTGGGCACGCTCCCAGGCGTCGACGGGTTCGATCCCGGCCACCACAATCTTGTCGATGTGGGCTCGCCGCCCTACGTTCAGACGGTCCGCAACAACTTCCTGATGCCGCAGGGCTTCGACCCGAAGCATGAGTTCTGCGACGTCGCAACCCAACTCGGCGCAGCGCGCGATATGAGCGGCTTCGCGGCAGACGCGCGCGGGACCGCGCATCGAATGCTACCGGGCTTCGATGCATTGCCGGCGGATCAGCAGCGCGCCGTTGTGCAGTCGGTAATGGACTGCTTCGGTCTTGGAACTCTGCCGGCGCTCCATACTCTGTCGCAGACATTCGCGGTCTGCGACAGGTGGTTTGCCTCGGTGCCCGGACCCACCTGGCCAAACCGCTTTTTCGCCATGATGGGCAGCTGTCACGGCCGCTTGTTGATGCCTGGAGGTCCGCTAGGGGCGGTGATCGCCGTTCGCTCGATCGCGGCGCAGTTGGGCAAGAGCAGCATCTTCTCGGTGCTCGGTCCGTCCATGCACCAGATCTACACGGACTACCCGACGCCTTTGAGCGCATTGCTCAAGGGTGCGAACATGCCTCTGCCGATGCAGCGATTCAAGGCGGACGCGGCGGCTGGAACCCTTCCTGCATTCAGTTGGATCGAGCCCAACTTCAGCGCCATCGTAGGCCAGGCCAATTCGCAGCACCCCCCGGAGAACGTCCTTCGCGGCGATGCCCTGATCGCTGAGGTTTACAACACGCTTCGTGACAAGCCGCTGTGGGCGTCGACGCTGCTCGTGGTGCTGTACGACGAACACGGCGGCTTCTATGACCACGTCCCTCCCCACGCCACCGTGGCTCCCGACGACTGTCCTGCCGATGTCGACTTCGACTTTTCGTACACGGGGGTTCGCGTCCCGGCATTGCTCGTCTCTCCTTGGGTCAAACGCGGTGTGGTAAAGGATCAGGGAGCATCGCCCATCTACGACCACACTTCGCTCCTGGCGTTCGTGTGCGACCAGTTCGGGCTGTCCGGGGCCAAGGCATCGCTTGGCCGCCGGGTGGCCTGCGCGCGCCATTTCGGGACGGCCGACATTTGGCGGTCGGTGCCCGATGACAGCGCGCCGGTGGAGATCCTTTCGACACCTGTTCAGCCGAACCCCAGCGAGGCCGCTTCATCGGCGCTGCACGATGCTCTGCCGGGCTTGGTGTCGGGACTCGCGGCACACGCGGAGGTCGAGGTGAACCGCAACCTGCACCAAGGCCTGATGATGTTCAACGGCAGGGAGGCAGCCGCCCGCCAGCACATCATTGATGCATGGAACCGAGGCACCAACGGCCGCACCGAGGACGAGGTGCAGGACATGCTGCGTCGGGTGAAGCGCATGTTCGGCGGAGATTCAATTGGACATTGATCGCACCGCTGCCATGAGCTTCCTTGGCGAGGGGGAGAGGATGCTACGAATGGCGACCGTCAAGGCAGGGATCAGTCGCAGTAAGCCTGCCGGCGACCATCGAAGGATGGTACCGCTGCACGTCCAGTTGACAAACTCGACTCTTCCCAGAGTGATCAAGCGCCTTCACTTCCCCTTGGATCGCCTGATCCGCACGGACAGACTATGGTGTCGGCGCCGCTGGGATCGTCGTCCGCGGCGCCGGTGATTAGCCCGGGCCAAGGCGCTGGGCGAAGTCGTTGAGATTCTTGGTGTTCATCAGGAACCCTCCCAACCGCAACGTTGCGAGGCTCAAGGTCATGGGTGCTCTCCCCGCTGCCCCGCATCGGGCAGGCTGACACGAACTTGCTCGCCCGGAGGATTCATGTTGGTTCACAGCCCTCACCGGCTCGGTGCTGCAACCGCCTGCGACCCCTGAGAGGGTCTTCAGGGCCACAAGCCGGACGGCGAAGGCCAGCGAGGAGACGCTGCGTTCACGATCGAGGCCGTGGAGTTCGGAAGCCACGATTATCGGCAGCAGGCCTTCCGGCGAGTCAATCGCAACGTGCCGAAGACAGGCAGCGATGCTACGAGGGCGCCAAGGAACCGCTCGCAACTTCACGCACTTCACAGCGACGGGCGTGAGGGAAACCTTCACGTCTGCTCAGAGCTGCGCTACCCGCGCCAAGCCCCTTTGATCCAAATCCACCCCATCCCGCCTTGCCAGACCCAATGACCAGGAACCCAATAGCAGTGCCGAGGCGACGGGGGTACGGGGACCGGTTCGACGACGACTGCGGGCATAGCAGGCGCCGGCTGTGGTACCCATTTCCCGTGAACCCATCGCCAGTCATTTCCATCCCACTTCCAGTGTCCCGACATCCAACTCCAGTCAGCCTGCGGCGGTGGACCGCGCTCCTCCCGGACGGGAGGGGGCATTGCCCTGACGACGGGCGCAGACACCACCGTCTCTCGCAAGACCAACCGCTCTCGGGTGGCACACCCAGACAACAGCAGAAGCGCTGCGCTGACAACTGCGAAAATGACAGTCGCTGTTGCCAATAGCGTCTGGCTCTTTGCAATGGATTGACCGTTCTTCGACATGCTCGGGATGAGTCTGCGCCGCGTCACGGCGCCAGAAGGCCAGAAACCCTTACACGAAGGTCGGCCCCGGCACCCGGTGGTTCTGCGGCTCAATCAGAAAGCTGGCAGATCAGTTGATCTTCGCCGCATCTTGATTGCGCTTATGAACGTCGTGTGCCTTCTTCTCTCGGTCCTTATGCAGTTCCTGCTGCTCGTCGGTGCGGTCGATTCTGGCGACTTTGGCCTGGTGCTCTGCGTTATGCTCGTCCTTCGGCAACGACGTAATTTCTCGATTCTCCTGCTCGCGCTTCGCTTCTTCCTTCCGGGCATCCTTGAGGTCGCCCTTTCGAACGTCCGCATCTTCCCGGCGTTGATCCGCATTGCGTTCGCTGCGCTCTTCAGCGACCTTCTTCTGGTCCGCGCTCGCCCGTGCCTTGTCCTTGCCGATCACCGAATTGTCTCGCGCGACCCCCGTCTTCTCATGACGGATTTGCGCATTGTCCTTTCTGAGCTTTGCGTTGTCTTTCTCGACCTGCTTAATCTCCGTCGCGTCCGCATTAGATGGAGCATTGCCATGCAAGTCCTGCGCAAAGGAAGATGCGGCGCTAATCGCGATCACAACGGCAGCGAATTCTTTGTACATAGCGATTGAAGTTTCCGGTGGTTAATAGTCAGATGATTTGACTTGACGGTCGACCTGAACCAACAACGCGGCTCACAATAGCCGGTTGACACATGCCAGAACGTGACACATTTCTTATCGTCCGACACTCTTAAATTGAGTCTTCCCGCACGCTGTATGACGAGCACGCAGCACGGTCGGCTGTGCCGGAACAAGCGACGTGTGGGCCGCAGCTACCGGCTCGACCCACCCGGTGCGCTGCTGAGCTGGAACCTTTCAGCTGGCGGTCGGCCAGCAGAACTTGGCCTGGCTGCGGTTTGCATAGCAGCACCTACCCCGCGCCGGGCGGCTCTGTCGCAATAAGGCCATCCCTGACAAGGAAGTCATGGCCCCGCTGCACATCCAGCTCGAGACGTCGACCCTTCGCAAGGTGCTCAAGCGCCTGCACTATCCGCTGAATGTGATGCTGTTGTGCGTGCGCCGGTATGTCGCCTACCCGTTGAGCCTGCGCTACCTGGAAGAGATGATGGCCGAGCCCGGGGTGGAGGTTGACCATGCTACCGTGCACCGATGGGCGCTGAAGATCGTACCGGTACTGGCAGCATGTTTCGCTGGCGCAAGCGGCAAGTAGGACCGGGCTGGCGCTGTGACAAGAATTACATCAAGGTCGGCGGCCAGTGGAAATATATCTACCGCGCCGTCTACAAACTCGGCCACACGGTGGACTTCCTGCTCACGGCCGCCCGCGACGTCGCGGGGCGGCTCGGCGCTTCTTCGAGCGCGCGATCGACCTGCACGACGTGCCTAAGAAAACGATCGACAAGAGCGGTGCCAACACCGCAGCCGTGCACGGCTTGGTCTACGACAGCGGCGTGGTCATCAAGAAAGGCCCTAGAAAGGTTCTCCGTGAATTGTCGGGTACTGTCCGATACAGTTTGCCGGCGCGTGCCTGCATGAATACAAGGACATTGTGCGAATCGATCTCCCCTTCTTGCATCAGGCAGGCGATCACCTGCAGATGCCGCTTTCAGGCTCGGATCGAGCGCATAGGCACAAGCCGCCAAGCATCGTATGCGTGCTTCCCTGCTACAACGAAGCGGCCAACCTGCGACTGCTCCTGCCGCGGCTGACGGGCTTTCTGGGGCAGCACTTCCTGGCATGGGACGTCGTGCTGGTTGACGACGGCAGCCATGACGACACGAGCGCCGTGCTCGAGGAGTGGACGCGCCGTCCCGGTGTGCGGGCGGTGCAGTTGTCGCGCAACTTCGGCAAGGAAGCTGCACTTTCGGCTGGCCTCGACGAGGCCGACGCGGAGGTGACGGTGTTGCTCGATGCCGATCTGCAGCACCCGCCTGAGCTGATCCTGACCATGGTCGAGCGATGGGTTGGAGGCGCCGATGTGGTGTATGCGGTGCGCAGCGACCGCGCGGACGAGGGCGCCTTCAAGCGGGTCGGCACGCGCCTGTTCTATCGGATGGTCAACCACGGTGACCGCTTCGACATTCCGGCTGATGCCGGCGACTTCCGCCTGATGGACCGCCGGGTGGTGGAGGCATTGCGCCAGTTGCCCGAGCGCAATCGCTTCATGAAGGGTCTGTACGCGTGGGTCGGTTTTCGGGCCGAGGGTGTGCCTTACCAGCCGGCACGGCGCGCAGCGGGCCGCACGCACTTCAGCATCGGGCGGCTGCTGCGACTATCGATCGACGGGCTGACCGGCTTCACGACTTGGCCGCTGCGTGTCGTGAGCGTGGTGGGGGCGATCACCTCGCTGATGGCCTTCGTCTACGGCGGCTACCTGACCGTGCGCTATCTGCTCCTCGGCAACGATGTACCAGGCTGGACGACTGTGGTCGTGCTGCTCCTGCTCTTTGCGGGGATCCAGATGATCGCGATGGGCATGGTCGGTGAGTACATCGCGCGCATCTTCGAGGAGGTGAAGGCGCGGCCGCGCTACCTGGTGCGGCGCAGGCTTGGGCACCAGCATGACAACAAGGGATGAGGGTGGAGGCGGGTCGCGCCGAGGGTGTCGCGCTTGCTCGTTCGCGGTCATGGCCGCTTGGCGATCGAAGGAGGTGAATTGAGTCACGATGGTTTTGTCACGCAGGTCCGCTTGGAGCGACCTGCGACCCGGTCGCTTGCCGATACGCCTGCGCCCATCGTCGCGCTCGCGGCATTTGCATGGCTGGCCGCGCTCGCCTGGGTCCGGCCGCTGATGCTTCCGGACGAGGGCCGGTATGTCGGCGTTGCGCTGGAAATGCTGCGCTCGGGTAACTGGCTTGTGCCGACGCTCGATGGCCTGCCGTTCTTCCATAAGCCGCCGCTGTTCTACTGGATCACGGCGGTCGCGCTCAAGCTGTGCGGCATGAACTGGTGGGCGGCGAGGCTTGCGTCGCTGATCGGTGCCACCGCGGCAATGACCGGCCTCTTCATGTTCACGCGTCGGTGGTGTGGCAACACAATGGCTGTGCTGTGCGCCGTCGTGCTGGCGACGATGCCTTTCTTCTACTGCGCAGCGCAGTTTGCCAATCTTGATATGGCGGTTGCCGGCACCATCACGTTGACCGTGTTGCTCGCCGCGCATGCGGTATTGATGGCGTCATCGGGGCGCCCGCACGCGTCGGCCCTGATCGCCGCTTATGCGATGGCGGCGATCGGCGTGCTCGCCAAGGGTCTGATCGGAGTCGTGCTGCCCGGGATGATCCTGATCACATGGTTGTTCGCGACACGGCGTCCAGCCTTGCTTCTGCGACTCGTATCTCTACCGGGCCTGCTGCT
>DASTGE010000848.1:0-5722 GCA_035719405.1 Burkholderiaceae bacterium | reverse complement strand
GTGCCGGAAACGATCTCGGTCGCAGATTTGGCGCACAAGATGGCCGTGAAGGCTGCGGAAGTCATCAAGACCCTGATGAGGATGGGCATGATGGTGACAATCAACCAGGTACTCGACCAGGAAACCGCGATGATCGTGGTCGAGGAAATGGGCCACAAGGCCCTTGCCGCGAAGCTCGACGATCCGGAAGCCTTCCTGGAGGAGGCCGTCGCCGAAGGTGAAACGGCGGCAGAACCGCGCGCGCCGGTCGTCACGGTCATGGGCCACGTCGACCATGGCAAGACCTCGCTGCTCGACTACATCCGCCGCACGCGTGTGGCTGCGGGAGAGGCGGGCGGCATCACCCAGCACATCGGCGCGTACCACGTCGAAACCCCGCGGGGCGTCATCACCTTCCTCGACACGCCTGGCCACGAGGCATTCACGGCCATGCGGGCGCGAGGGGCAAAGGCTACCGACATCGTGATCCTGGTGGTGGCCGCCGACGACGGTGTCATGCCGCAGACCAAGGAAGCGATTCACCACGCCAAGGCGGCCAAGGTGCCGATCGTGGTCGCGATGAACAAGATCGACAAGCCCGAGGCCAACCCGGAGCGCGTCCGTTCCGAGCTGGTCGCCGAGGAGGTCGTGCCGGAAGACTTCGGCGGCGACTCCCCGTTCGTGCCGGTGTCGGCCAAGACGGGCCAGGGCATCGATGATCTGCTCGAGCAGGTGCTGCTGCAGGCTGAAATCCTGGAGCTGAAAGCGCCGAAGGATGCTCCTGCCAAGGGTCTGGTGATCGAAGCGCAGCTTGACAAGGGCCGTGGCCCGGTCGCCACCGTACTGGTGCAAGCGGGCACGCTCAAGCGTGGCGACGTCGTGCTCGCCGGCTCCAGCTATGGCCGTGTGCGCGCCATGCTCGACGAGAACGGCAAGCCCTGCACGGAGGCCGGCCCGTCGATCCCTGTGGAGATCCAGGGCCTGACCGAAGTGCCGGCCGCGGGTGACGAGTTCATGGTGCTGGCCGACGAGCGCCGCGCCCGCGAGATTGCGACATTCCGCCAGGGCAAGTACCGCGACGTCAAGCTGGCCAAGCAGCAGGCGGCGAAGCTCGAGAACATGTTCGAGCAGATGGGCCAGGGCGAGGTGCAGACCTTGTCGTTGATCATCAAGGCCGACGTCCAGGGCTCGCAGGAGGCGTTGTCAGCGTCCCTGCAGAAACAGTCCACCGACGAAGTGCGGGTGCAGATCGTGCACGCAGCCGTGGGCGGGGTGAGCGAGTCCGACGTGAATCTGGCGATTGCGTCGAAGGCCGTCATCGTCGGCTTCAACGTGCGCGCCGATGCCGGTGCGCGCAAACTGGCCGAGAACAACGGCGTCGACATCCGCTACTACAACATCATCTACGACGCGGTCGACGAGATCAGGGCGGCGATGTCCGGGATGCTGGCGCCGGAGCAGAAGGAAGAGGTCATCGGCACCGCGGAGATCCGGACGGTGTTCGTGGCATCGAAGATTGGCACGGTGGCCGGCTGCATGGTCACTTCCGGGCTGGTGCGTCGCAACGCCCGCTTCCGGCTGTTGCGCGACAACGTGGTCATCTACACCGGCGAGCTCGAGTCACTCAAGCGCATGAAGGACGACGTGCGGGAAGTCAAGGAAGGCTTCGAGTGCGGTATCAAGCTGAAGAACTACAACGACATCGCCGAGGGCGACCAATTGGAGTTCTTCGAGGTCAAGGAAATCGCCCGGACGTTGTAAGGCGGGACTTTCTTCGCATCGCCAAGCGTCAGGAAGCCCCGCCCGAAACGGCGGGGCTTCGCTGTTGATGGAGGCCCGACATGACACGACATAAGAAATCGATCCCGAACCGCAGCTACCGAGTGGCCGACCAGATTCAGCGCGACCTCGCGGAGCTGATCCGCGAACTGAAGGATCCTCGCATTGGCATGGTCACCATCAATGCCGTGGAAGTCTCGCCCGACTATGCGCACGCGAAGGTGTTTTTCTCGTTGCTGGTCGGCGATCCGCAGGAGTGCGAGGAGGGGCTGAACGAAGCCGCCGGCTACCTGCGCAACGGGCTGTTCAAGCGGCTGCAGATCCATACGGTGCCCACATTGCACTTCCAGTTCGATCGAACGACGGAGCGGGCGGCGGATCTGAATGCGCTGATCGCCAAAGCCAACGCGGACCGGGCCAAGGAGTGACCAATCGACCGCCCCGCCGGCCTGTGCACGGCGTGCTGCTGCTCGACAAGCCCGTCGGCCTGTCGAGCAATGACGCCTTGCAGAAGGCGAAGCGTCTCTTCCGCGCCGAGAAAGCCGGCCATACCGGAACCCTCGACCCTCTCGCCTCGGGGTTGCTGCCGTTGTGTTTCGGAGCTGCCACGAAGTTTTCGCAGGTCAGCCTCGATGCAGACAAGGCGTATCGGGCCACACTTGCGCTTGGCGTGACGACAACGACCGGCGACGCCGAGGGCGGGATTCTTCGGGAAAGAGGCCTCGATGCCGACCGCCCTGCCATCGAAGCCGCCTGCAAGCGATTCGTCGGCAGCATCGAGCAGGTGCCGCCGATGCACTCCGCACTCAAACACGGCGGGAAGGCCTTGTACGAATACGCGCGCATGGGCATCGAGGTTGAGCGCAAGCTGCGCCGCGTGACGATTTACGCGATCGACATCGTCGAATGGCAGGATCATCGCCTGATGATCGATGTCCGATGCAGCAAGGGTACTTACGTTCGCACTTTGGCCGAGGACATTGGCGAGCAGCTGGGCTGTGGAGCGCACCTGTCGGCGCTGCGCCGTACCGGCAGCGGCACGCTCACGCTGCAAGGGGCCGTCACCCTCGAACAACTCGGTGCGATGAGCGAGGCCGAGCGTGATTCGCGGCTGTTGCCCGCGGATGCGCCGCTCTCAAGCTGCCCGCAAGTCCGCCTCGACGAGCACGAGGCGGGCCGGTTTCTTTCCGGACTGCGACGCCGCGTGACGCTGGAAGACCAGCCCGCGGTGCGCGTCTACGGCCCGGAGCCACGCGCCTTTCTCGGCAGCGCTCGCATCGAAGCCGGCGAGCTGATCGCCGACCGGCTCCTGAGCCCGCTCGAAGTCCGCAGCCTTCTCCAATCACAACCATGAACAAGCAGATTCGCAACATCGCCATCATCGCGCACGTCGACCATGGCAAGACCACCCTGGTCGACCAGCTCCTGCGCCAGAGCGGCACCTTCCGCGACAACCAGCAGGTGGCCGAGCGGGTGATGGACAGCAACGACCTTGAACGCGAGCGCGGCATCACGATCCTCGCGAAGAACTGCGCGGTGAGCTGGAAGGGCACGCACATCAACATCGTCGACACGCCCGGCCACGCCGATTTTGGCGGCGAGGTCGAGCGGGTGCTCTCGATGGTCGACGGCGTGCTGCTGCTGGTCGACGCGGTCGAGGGCCCGATGCCGCAAACCCGCTTCGTTACCAAGAAGGCGCTGGCGCTGGGCTTGAAGCCGATCGTGGTCGTGAACAAGGTCGACCGTCCCGGCTCGCGACCCGATTACGTCATCAACTCGACCTTCGATCTCTTCGACAAGCTCAATGCGACCGAGGAGCAGCTCGACTTTCCCGTCATCTACGCGTCGGGGCTGAACGGCTGGGCATCGATGACGCAAGGGGAGGTCGGCACCGACCTGGCCCCTTTGTTCGACGCCGTGCTCGAACATGTGCCGGCCCACGAGGGCGAGGAAAGCGCTCCGCTGCAATTGCAGATCTGCTCGCTGGACTATTCCAGCTACGTCGGGCGCATTGGCATCGGCCGTGTGAACCAGGGGATCATCCGTCCGGCCATGGACGTCGCCGTGTGTGAAGGCACCGAAGGCGTGCCACGCCGCGGCCGTATCAACCAGGTGCTCAAGTTCGAGGGCCTGGAGCGCCGGCAGGCCGACAGCGCCGGCCCCGGCGACATCGTCCTGATCAACGGCATTGAGGACATCGGCATTGGCGTGACGATTACCGAGCTGGAGAACCCCCAGCCGTTGCCGATGCTGAAGGTCGACGAGCCTACACTCACGATGAACTTCTGCGTGAACACCTCGCCGCTGGCTGGTCGTGAGGGCAAGTTCGTCACCAGCCGGCAGATCTGGGACCGGCTCCAGCGCGAGTTGCAGAGCAATGTCGCATTGCGCGTGAAAGAGACCGACGAGGACGGCGTGTTCGAGGTGTCCGGTCGCGGCGAGCTTCACCTCACCATCTTGCTCGAGAACATGCGTCGCGAAGGCTACGAGCTGGCGGTCAGCAAGCCGCGCGTGGTCTTCCATGAGGAGAACGGCGTGAGGCTGGAGCCGATCGAGCTGGTGACAGCCGACGTAGAAGACCAGCACCAGGGCGGTGTCATGCAGGCGCTGGGCGAGCGGCGCGGCGAGCTGGTGAACATGGAGACCGACGGCATGGGACGCGTCCGGCTCGAATACCGTATCCCGGCGCGCGGGCTCATCGGCTTCCAGAACGAGTTCATGAACCTGACACGCGGCACCGGGCTCATCAGCAACATCTTCGATGGCTACGAGCCCTATAAGGGCGACGTTAGCGGGCGCAAGAACGGCGTGCTCGTGAGTCAGGAAGACGGGGAGATCGTCACCTATGCGCTCGGCAAGCTCGACGATCGCGGGCGCATGTTCGTCAAGCCCGGCGACCCGGTCTATGAGGGCATGATCGTCGGCGTGCACAACCGCGACAACGACCTCGTGGTGAACGCGGTGCGAACCAAGCAGCTCACCAACTTCCGCGTGTCGGGCAAGGAAGACGCGATCAAGCTGACGCCGCCGATCGAGCTGACGTTGGAGTATGCGGTCGAGTTCATCGAGGACGACGAGCTGGTGGAGATCACCCCGAAGTCGATCCGGATGCGTAAGCGTTGGCTGAAGGAGCACGAGCGCAAGCGCGCGCAGCGCGAAGCCGCGTGAGCGCCTTCGCGTCCGCCGGGCGGGTGTTCCAGTTTGAATGACGAAAGGCTGCGTTGCGGCCTTTGAAATACGTGACACATCGGCGTGCAGTTGGCCTGATGATTCTCGTGACGCTCCTTTGGAGCATCGCCGGAGTCGTCACGCGTCACCTCGAAACTGCGCGAAGCTTCGAGGTGACGTTCTGGCGCAGTGCCTTCAATGCCCTGGGACTCGTCGCGCTGCTGTCGTGGCTGCGCGGGCCTCGGGCTTTGTGGCGCTCAGTTCGAGGCGGCGGCACGATGCTGTGGATCTCGGGCTTGTGCTGGAGCGTCATGTTCACGGCCTTCATGGTCGCGATCACGCTTACGACCGTCGCCAATGTGCTGGTGACGATGGCAGTCGCGCCGCTGCTGACGGCGCTGGTCGCACGCCTGGTGCTCGGACATCGGCTTGCCATCCGCACGTGGGGCGCGATCGTCGTGGCCGGCATCGGCATCGCCTGGATGTACGCACGCGAGGTGAGCGGCAGCGACCCGCGTCATCTGCTCGGCACGGGCGTCGCCCTTGGTGTTCCGATGGCTGCGGCCGTCAACTGGACGGCCTTGCAGCACAACAGCCGCAAGCGACTTGAAGATCGACAGGGCGGCTCGCGCGACATGCTGCCGGCGGTGCTCATTGGCGGCGTGATCTCCGCGCTCGTGACGCTTCCGCTGTCGCTGCCGTTCGCGGCGTCCGCGCACGATCTTGCGCTGCTGGCGCTCCTGGGTGTCGTGCAGCTCGCGATCCCATGTCTGATCGCCGTGAGCGTGGCGCGCGT
>DASTGE010000847.1:0-8223 GCA_035719405.1 Burkholderiaceae bacterium | reverse complement strand
GATTTCGGACCGAATTACGACGGCAGCGAAAAAGAACCCCTGGTATTGCCGACGCGGCTGCCGAATCTGTTGGTCAACGGCGCGGCCGGTATTGCCGTCGGCATGGCCACCAACATTCCGCCGCACAACCTCAACGAGGTGGTCGATGCCTGCCTGCATCTGCTGAAGAACTCGGACGCGACGATCGAGGAGCTGATGGAGATCGTCCCCGCCCCGGACTTTCCCACGGCGGGGATCATCTATGGCCTGAACGGTGTGCGAGAAGGCTACCGCACGGGTCGCGGCAAAGTGATCATGCGCGCGCGGTGCCATTTCGAAGAGATCGACAAAGGCGCGCGCACCGCGATCATCGTCGACGAGATCCCGTACCAGGTGAACAAGAAGACGCTGCTCGAGCGCATCGCCGAGCTCGTCAACGACAAGAAGCTCGAAGGCATCAGCCACATCCAGGACGAGTCCGACAAGTCCGGCATGCGGGTGGTCATCGAGCTCAAGCGCGGCGAAGTGCCGGAGGTGGTGCTCAACAACCTGTACAAGCAGACGCAGTTGCAGGACACCTTCGGCATCAACATGGTCGCGCTGATCGACGGCCAGCCCCGCCTGTGCAATCTCAGGCAGCTGCTGGAGATCTTCCTCGAGCACCGGCGCGAAGTGGTGACGCGCCGCACCGTGTTCGAGCTGCGCAAGGCGCGCGAGCGCGGGCATGTGCTGGAAGGGCTGGCGGTGGCGCTGGCCAACATCGATGAATTCATCGAGACGATCAAGAACTCGCCGACGCCGCCCGTGGCCAAGCAGGCGCTGATGAGCAAGAGCTGGGATTCGTCCCTCGTGCGCGAGATGCTGGTTCGCGCGGAGGCCGACACGCCGGGCGGACGGGCAGCTTACCGGCCCGAGGGCCTGCCGCCGCACTACGGCATGCAGCCCGACGGCCTTTACCGCCTCTCTGACGACCAGGCCAGCGAGATCCTGCAGATGCGCCTGCAGCGCCTCACGGGGCTGGAGCAGGACAAGATCATCGGCGAGTACAAGGACGTGATGGAGCAGATCGCCGATCTGCTCGACATCCTCGCCAAGCCGCAGCGCGTGACCGCCATCATCAGCGACGAACTCACGTCGTTGAAGCAGGAGTTCGGCCAGACGAAGATCGGCGCGCGCCGCAGCCGCATCGAGCACAACGCGCAGGAGCTGGGGACAGAAGATCTCATCACGCCGACCGACATGGTCGTCACGCTGTCGCACACGGGTTACGTGAAGAGCCAGCCGCTGGCCGAATACCGTGCGCAGCGTCGCGGCGGCCGCGGCAAGCAGGCCGCCGCGACCAAGGAAGATGACTGGATCGACCAGCTCTTCATCGCCAACACGCACGACTGGATCCTTTGCTTCTCCAACCGAGGACGTGTGTACTGGCTGAAGGTGTGGGAGGTGCCGCAAGGCTCGCGCAATTCACGCGGCAAGCCGATCATCAACATGTTCCCGCTGCAGCCCGACGAGAAGATCACTGTCGTGCTGCCGCTCACAGGCGAGTTCCGCAGCTTCCCCGCCGACCACTACATCTTCATGTCGACGGCGCTCGGCACGGTCAAGAAGACCACCCTCGACGAGTTCAGCAATCCGCGCAAGGCAGGAATCATCGCGGTCGACCTGGACGCGGGAGACTATCTCATCGGCGCTGCCCTCACCGACGGCCAGCACGACGTGATGCTGTTTTCCGACGGCGGCAAAGCCGTGCGTTTCGACGAGGAAGACGTACGCCCCATGGGCCGCAATGCACGCGGTGTGCGGGGCATGGCGCTTGAACCCGGCCAGCAGGTGATTGCGATGCTGGTGGCCGACAGGGACGAGACGGCACACGACACGGGAGACGGCACTTCGCGAACGAGCGTGCTGTGCGCCACCGAAAACGGCTACGGCAAGCGCACGCCGATCTCCGAATACACGCGCCATGGTCGCGGCACCAAGGGCATGATCGCGATCCAGCAGAGCGAGCGCAACGGCAAGGTCGTCGCCGCGACGATTGTATGCCCCGAAGACGAGATCATGCTGATCACCGACAAGGGAGTGCTGGTGCGAACCCGGGTGCGCGAAATCCGCGAAATGGGCCGTGCCACGCAGGGCGTGACGCTGATCGCGCTGGACGATGGTTCCAAGCTGATCGGCCTGCAACGCATCGTTGAGAACGACGCCAACGGCGATCCTGACCAAGACAACGCCGGAAGTGCCGGCGAGGAGCAGAAAACTTGAATTTGAAAATCGTTACCCTCGTGGCTGCCCTCCCGGTTGCCCTGTTTGCCGGCTCTGCTGCCCACGCGCAGGCCAGCGCTGCAAGCGCCGCCGCTCCCTCCTCCCCCGCAAAAAAGGAGCTGGTGCAGCGGGTGGTGCGGCTGCAGCAACCCGGCATTGACGGCCTCGCCCGACAGCTCGTGGAACAACCGGCGGCGCAGATGGCGCAGCAGGCCCAGATGGCCCTTCAACAGCGGATCGCGCCCGACAAGCGCGAGGCGGTCGGTCGTGAACTTCAGGCCGACATCAAGAAGTATGTCGACGAGACGACCCCGGTGGTGCGCGAGCGGGTCAGCAAAGTCGTGCCGCCTGTGCTCACCACCATGTTCGAGGAGAAGTTCAACGAAGACGAGCTGAAGACGCTTGCGGCGTGGCTCGAATCGCCAGTCAGCCACAAATTCCAGCAAGCCCTGAGTGATGTGCAGCGCGCGGTGCTCGAGAAGGTGGGACCGGAGGTCAACCCGCTCATCGAGCCCAAGGCGAGGGCGTTGCAGCAGTCGATGATCTCCCGACTTGGACTTCAGCAGCCGGGGCAAGCGGGGTCCGCAGCAGCGGGCGCCTCCACCCCAAAGAAGAAATAATGACAGCGCCATCCCGCCCTTCCCACGATCATGGCTGATAACCGCATCGACCCTGACCTGCGCAAGCTGCGGGAGCAGATCGACAGCGTCGATCGCGAACTGCTGGCGCTGCTGAACCGACGCGCGGGCCTCGCGAGGGATGTGGGCGAGATCAAGAAGCGCGAAGGGTCGGTCGTCTTTCGTCCGGAGCGCGAAGCGCAGGTGATCGACGGCCTGAAGGCGGCGAACAGCGGCCCCCTTGGCAGCGAAAGCGTGGCACCCATCTGGCGCGAGATCATGTCCGCGTGCCGGGCGCTTGAGACGCCGACGCGCGTCGCCTACCTCGGACCGGCAGGCACCTTCAGTGAACTGGCGGCGCTCGGGTACTTCGGCTCGTCGATCGTGAAAGTGCCTTGCGCGAGCATCGACGAAGTGTTTCGCACCACCTCCGCCGGCGCGGCCGACTTCGGTGTCGTGCCGGTCGAGAACTCGACGGAAGGCGTCGTCGCTCGCTCGCTGGACCTGTTTCTCACCGAACCCTTGTTCATCATCGGCGAGACCAGCCTGCTCGTACGGCACAACCTGCTTCGAAAAGACGCCTCGCTCGAGGGCATCGAGGCTGTTTGCGCACATCCGCAAGCGCTGGCGCAATGCCATGGATGGCTGTCGAATCACCTGCCGGGCATCGAGCGCCGGCCGGTATCCAGCAATGCGGAAGGAGCCCGTCTGGCCAGCCTTGACCGACGGGTGGCGGGCATCGCCAGCGAGCGGGCGGCCAGCGAGTTCGGCCTGCACATCGTGGCGCCGGGCATTCAGGATGACCCGCACAACCGCACGCGCTTCGCGATCGTCACGCACCCTGACTGCCATCCGCAGCCGCATGCATCCGGCCACGACTGCACCAGCCTTGTGGTTTCGGTCGTCAACCGTCCCGGTGCCGTCCACGACATGCTGGTGCCGCTGAAGGCGCACGGAGTTTCGATGACGCGCTTCGAGTCGCGGCCTGCGCGCTCAGGCCAGTGGGAGTACTACTTCTACATCGACATCCAGGGCCATCCCGATCAGCCGCATGTGGATGCCGCGCTGCGCGAGCTGCGCGCTACATGCGCCTTCTTCAAGGTGCTCGGCACCTACCCTCTCGACGTGCATTGATGTTCACGCAACTCGGAGTCATCGGCTGCGGCTTGATGGGCGGTTCGTTCGCCCTCGCCATGAAGCGCGCAGGTCTCGTCAAGCGCGTCGTCGGCTACAGCAAGTCGCCCTCGACCACGGATCTCGCAAGGAAGCTCGGCGTGATCGACATCGCGGCCGAATCCGCACTGCTCGCGGTGTCCGGCTCCGACATCGTGCTGATTTCAGTACCAGTCGCGGCCAGCGAAGCGACCTTCCGCGCGATCCGCCACCTGGTCGAGCCAGGCCCACTGTTCATGGACGTGGGCAGTACCAAGCGCGACGTGGTCGATGCCGCACGGCGGGCACTGAAGGAGCGCGTCGGCAGCTTCGTGCCTGCACACCCAATCACCGGCAAGGAAGCCGCTGGCGTGCAAAACGCAGACCCCTCGCTCTATCACGGGCGTCAAGTGATCCTCACCCCTCTGCAGGAGAACCCGCCCGACCTCGTGCAGAAGGCGACGGACGTGTGGTCAGCCCTCGGCTCGCAGGTGCTGAAAATGACGCCGGAAAATCACGACACCGCTTTCGCCGCGGTGAGCCATCTGCCGCACCTGCTCGCCTTCGCCTACTTCAGCGCCGTTGTGAAGCAGCCGGCCGGGCGTAACTTTCTCTCCCTCGCAGGGCCGGGCTTCCGCGACTTCACCCGCATCGCCGCGGCCGACCCGACGGTGTGGCGCGACATCCTTCTTGCCAACCGCGAGGAGGTGCTCAAGCAGTCGACGCGATTCAAGCACGCGCTGGACGCGCTGGAGCACGTGATGCTCTCCGGTAACGGCGAGGCGCTGGAGGATCTCATCCGCAAGGCATCCGAAGGGCGTGCCGAATGGCAGATCAACACGCCTCGCACGCCATCACGCTGAAGTCCTGGCGGTCCTCAGGTCCATGTACTCGATCCCCTTCCTCGACCTGCCGCCGATGGACGGCGCGTCCGGCACGCTGCAATTGCCCGGCTCCAAGAGCATCTCGAACCGGGTGCTGTTGCTGGCCGGATTCTGCGAAGGCCGCACGGTGGTGCACGACCTGCTGCAATCCGACGACACCCAGGTCATGCTGGACGCGCTGCGTTCGCTCGGGTGCCGCATCGACGCAGAGGGTGACGACCTGCGCATCGAAGGCCTTGGACAGCAGCTGGGGGTGCGCGAGGCAGACATTTTTCTCGGCAACTCGGGCACCTCGACGCGATCACTCACCGCCGCACTGGCACTGCTGGGCGCCGCCCAGGGTGGCAGGTTTCAGATCCACGGAGTCCCGCGGATGCACGAGCGTCCTATCGGCGACCTCGTCGATGCGTTGCGCCCGCTGGGTTGCCCGATCGAGTACCTTGGCGCCGAGGGCTTTCCGCCACTTCTGCTGGGCGATGGTCACGCCCATGCCCTGAACCTGGACGCGCCGATACGTGTGCGCGGCAACGTCTCCAGCCAATTTCTCACCGGCCTGCTGCAGGCGCTGCCGCTGTTGGGAGGTGAACGCGAGGTGGTGGTGGAAGTGGTCGGGGAACTGATCTCCCGCCCTTACGTCGCGATTACCCTGAACCTGCTTGCGCGCTTCGGGGTGCAGGTGCGCAACGAGGACTGGCAGCGCTTCGTGATTCCGGGACGCAGCCGGCTCCAGTCACCCGGAGAGATACACGTCGAGGGGGACGCCTCGTCGGCGTCGTACTTCGTTGCCCTCGGCGCGATTGCCGCCGGGGCCGAGGCGCCGGTACGCATCCAGGGCATGGGTCGCGATTCCATCCAGGGCGACGTGCGCTTCGTCGATGCCGCGGCTGCCATGGGGGCGCGCATCACCGCCGGCCCGAACTGGGTCGAAGTCTCCCGAGGGGCTTGGCCGCTGAAAGCGATCGAGCTGGACTGCAACCACATCCCCGATGCCGCCATGACCCTGGCGGTGATGGCGTTGTACGCCGACGGCTGCACGCGGCTCACGAACATCGGCAGCTGGCGGGTGAAGGAGACCGACCGCATCGCGGCAATGGCCGCCGAATGCATCAAGCTCGGCGCGACCGTGCGCCAGGGGCCGGACTGGATCGAGGTCGAGCCGCCTTCGCAGTGGCGGGCTGCAACCATCCACACCTACGACGACCACCGCATCGCGATGTGCTTCTCGCTGGCGGCATTCAACGAACTTGCGGGAGCCCAGCCGCCCACGCCCGTGCGCATCCTCGATCCACGCTGTGTCGGCAAGACCTTTCCCGACTACTTCGAGCACCTGTTTCGGCTGGCGCACGCTCCAACGCACCGCATTCCAGTGATCACGATCGACGGTCCGACCGCTTCCGGAAAGGGAACGCTCGCAAGCGAAGTGGCGCACCGCCTCGGCTGGAACACGCTCGACTCAGGCTCGCTGTACCGCGTGACGGCGCTGGCGGCGCTGCGCCAGAACATTGCCGGCGACGACCCCGATCGCCTGGCCGCCCTGACGCGCGGGCTGAATCTCGAATTTCGGGGGGAGCGCCTGTGCCTCGACGGCACCGACGTGACCGACCAGCTTCGGCTTGAAGAAGTGGGCTCGATGGCCTCGCGCATTGCCGCCCTGCCCCAGGTTCGCGAGGCGCTCAACGACCTGCAGCTGTCGTTCCGGCGCCTGCCGGGACTCGTGGCCGACGGTCGCGACATGGGCACCGTCATCTTCCCGGACGCGGCGCTCAAGGTTTTTCTCACTGCCAGCGCCGCCATGCGGGCCAATCGGCGGTACAAGCAATTGATGGACAAGGGCATCCCCGCTAAACTCGACGACCTTCGACTGGATCTCGAAAGGCGCGACGAGCGGGACCGCAACCGCAGCGTGGCGCCCCTCAAGCCGGCTGAAGACGCGATGCTGCTGGACAACTCCGCGCTTTCCATTGACGAATCGGTCGAGGCGGTGCTGAAGTGGTGGCAACAACGCATCCCTTTTCAAGGACCGGAACGTCCCCACGTAGGGTGATCAGGTCCGGCGCTTTCCCTCCTGTGCCGTCAAGGCACGCCGAAGCGCCGGTGTCGTCAACTTAACCCGCAGCCAGAAAGAGTGGCTGCACTGTAGCCGGGCTCCTCCCCGGCACCCAGGAAACCACATGCCCCAAACCCAATCCGCCACCGCGTCGGGCGGCGAAAGCTTTGCCGCCCTGTTCGAAGAATCGCTCAAGCGCAGTGACATGCGCGCCGGCGAGGTCATCTCCGCCGAGGTGGTCCGCATCGAGCACAACTTCGTGGTGGTCAACGCCGGCCTGAAGTCGGAGGCCTATGTCCCCATCGACGAGTTCAAGAACGACCAGGGCGAACTCGAGGTGCAGGTCGGCGACTTCGTCTCCGTGGCCATCGACGCCATCGAGAATGGCTACGGCGACACCATCCTCTCGCGCGACAAGGCCAAGCGCCTGGCCTCATGGCTCTCGCTCGAGAACGCCCTGGAGTCCGGCGACTTCGTCACCGGTACCGTCTCCGGCAAGGTCAAAGGCGGCCTGACCGTCCTCGTCAACGGCATCCGCGCCTTCCTCCCCGGCTCGCTGCTCGACACGCGTCCCGTCAAGGACATGTCGCCGTTCGAGGGCAAGACCATGGAGTTCAAGGTCATCAAGCTCGACCGCAAGCGCAATAACGTGGTGCTGTCGCGCCGCGCGGTGGTCGAAGCCTCGATGGGTGAAGAGCGCGCCAAGCTGCTCGAAACCCTCACCGAAGGCGCCATCGTTCACGGCGTGGTCAAGAACATCACCGAATACGGTGCGTTCGTCGATCTGGGCGGCATCGACGGCCTGCTGCACATCACCGACATGGCGTGGCGCCGCGTTCGCCATCCGAGCGAGGTGGTGCAGGTCGGCCAGGAGCTGACCGCCAAGGTGCTCAAGTTCGACGCCGAGAAGAACCGTGTCTCGCTCGGCCTGAAGCAGCTGGGTGACGACCCGTGGCACGGCGTAGCGCGCCGCTACCCGACCGGCACCCGCCTGTTCGGCAAGGTCACGAACATCGCCGACTACGGCGCCTTCGTCGAGATCGAGCCGGGCATCGAAGGCCTGGTGCACGTCTCCGAGATGGACTGGACCAACAAGAACGTGGCGCCGTCCAAGGTCGTCTCGCTGGGCGACGAAGTCGAAGTCATGGTCCTCGAGATCGACGAAGACAAGCGCCGCATCAGCCTGGGCATGAAGCAGTGCAAGGCCAACCCGTGGGAAGAGTTCGCCGAGAACGTCAAGCGCGGCGACAAGGTCAAGGGTCCGGTCAAGTCCATCACCGAC
>DASTGE010000846.1:0-6831 GCA_035719405.1 Burkholderiaceae bacterium | reverse complement strand
GGCTACGATCGGCTCGGCATGGTCCACGAGGCCCGCGGCCAGTTCCGCGAGGCCGCCGACTGCTACCGCAAGGTGATCGAGTTCACGCGCGCCAATCCCGAGGACTATGACGCCGGGTTCGTAGACACCTTCCTCGAACTCATCGTCAAACTCGAAGCCTGCGCGGGCGAAGCAGAACGTGCGGTCAACCACGACGACCGGCCCGGTTGAAGAAGCTCATCGGCCGGCCGCCACACGCCCACATCGCGAGCGGCTCAGCTACCCCGGCAACGAGATCGTTGTCGCGCCCCACCGCCCGGCCGGGGTTGAACATGGGTTGAACCATGGGGTACATGGCTCAACCGGGGTGCCTCCGGCGGCCTGGCAGGGGCCTTGATTGAAAGAAGATCCGAACAGCCCAAGGGCACCCACCCGCTGCCTCCGACCACACTCCGACCACCCCTGATCTGTTCACGTTAATGAGGGTCGACTAGGCCGGACCATCACGCAGCCTGATCAATAACAGGTCTCAGCCCATCGCGATCCGTGCCCATGCTCAGCTCGATCAGCCAGGCGCGTGCCAGCGCCGCCATGCTCACCTCGGCCTGGGCCAGTGTGGCGTCCGCCATCTCGCACAGCTTGGCTCGCAGCACCTGGCGGGTCAGGCGATCGTTGCGGGCCAGGTCCTGCACGGCCTTGGCGAATTCGCGCGGCCGGGCCTGGGCGTCACGGTACTTCGGCGCCGTCTCCCGGATGGCCCGGTTGGCTGCGGTCCTGATCCTGCGGCGCAGCATCAGCAGCAGTTGGTCGCAGGCGCTGCACAGCGCGTAGCGCAGGAAGCAGGCGACTTCGAGGGCGCGGCGGGCGGAGATGATGCGCCTGCTCGCCGCCGGCGGGCGGTTTGCGCAGCGCCGGCCGTGGTGGCGCACGGCCGCGTCATTGACGGCCTGCGGCCAGCCCTGGTGTCCCCCCAGTTCGCGCAGCGCCTCGATCTTGTCGAAGAAGTGGCTCATCTGCACGGTGGACTGCTTCAGCGGCGGCATCCACAGCCAGGTCTGCATCGGTGTCCCGTCGTCAAGGAGCCGGTCAGCAGGTGTTCCCATTCGGCCAGGCACTCGGCGCCGAAGGCCTTGAGCACGGCGTCGAGCAGCTGCGCCTCGCGGTCCCGGGCCGCTTCGGCGATAAGCCGCTTGAGTTCCCGGTCGGCGATCAGCAGGATTCGGTGTTCATAGAACCACCGCTTGAGTTCGGGCAGCAGGCCGCCGGTGCCGGCGCGGCCGGCAAGGGTGTCTCGCAGCCAGCGCACGAGGTAGCGGCGCTGGTGCTCGGTCATCTCGCGAAAGCCGAGCACTTCGCAGGCCAGTTGCTGGTGGTCGTAAAGCGTCTGGGCCCGGGTCGTGTAGAGCGATCGCAGCGTGGCCAGTTCGGGCGCGTCTATACCGATCTGCCTGCCCAGGTGGACCCACAGCCGCTTTCAGGATGCGCTCGAACACGTCGAGCTTGCGCCCGGTCATCTTGAGGAAGCCGATGTGCAGCGCGACCGCCAGGGCGGTGCAGCGGCTGACGCCGCGCCGAGATGCGTTCAAGCTCGCGTGCGTCGAAGGAGAAGAACGTGGTCAGCTCGAAGTCGTCGAGGCCGTGCGGGATCTCGCGCAGGCCCAGGTAGGGGGTTCGCCAATGCTCCACGAGGCGCTTGCTCCGTTCGCCGCAGTCTTGTTGGGAAGCGCGAAGGTAGCCAGCGCATGCCGACAACGCAAACGGCGATACGTTCGGTTGCGCTCCAACCTGAATCGGCGCAGGCCAGACTGAGAAGATCGCTTCGGCGACCAATCAGCAAGTTGTTGATCTACAAAGGAAATTAAATGGGGTCAGGGCTGGAGGCCGCATGAATCCTGGGTTCTCGAATCGTTGTAGAGCGCACGATGAACAAGACGACCCCGATGAACGAGAGCGGGTGCTTCACCGCCACGGCGCGCTCGATGCCGATGACGGTCCCCATGAACGTGCAAATCATCAGGAACGCATGTGCCGGGACTGCCTGCCCCAGCCAATTGCCTGAACCTGGGATGTCGACGCCCGCACGAGCGAGGCCGCCTGCAATGCCAGCAACGAGAGACACGAGTACGGAAAACGCGAATGCAAAACGAAAAACACCGGCCGGCACTCTCGGGGCTGCATCGTGCCACGCATGCTTGTACTCCGCTGGCCTACCAGCCCATGAAGACCTTTGCGCGATCACTGAGACGGTCGGTGGTCCAGGGTGGGTCCCAAACGAGTTGGACCTCGATGACCATGCCGGCCCGCGCGAGCTTGTCCAGCTCTGTGTCGATGTCATCGATGATGACGTCGACGACGGGGCATGCGGCGGACGTCATCGTCAGCAGCACATGCAATCGCTCGGGTGTGACTGTGACCCCGCAAACCAGGCCGATATCGACGATGCTCATCGCCACTTCGGGATCGACCACGCGGCGCAGGGCGGCGAGGATAGGCGCGCGAAGCTCTTCAGGGCCGGAGTACGGGTAAGGTGACGGGGTGGACGGATTCATGGCAATTGATCAGCGGCTGCAACAGGTCGCAGCCTCCGGCGGCGGGCGAAAGTGGAGAATGCTCGTCAACTCGTCGGTGTTGCGCGTGATGTCGGCGAGCGTATAGCGGTCGAGAACCGCATAAAAGGCTTTCACGGCTTCGGCCAGAACGCCTTTCAGCCGGCAGCATCGCGCGATGGCGCAGGTGCTCTCTTCTTGCGAGAAGCATTCGGCGGGCATTGCCTGCCCCTCGGTGTCGCGCACGACATCGCCGATGCGGATGTCCTTCGCAGGCTTGGCCAGAAGAAGACCGCCACCCCTGCCGCGAGTCGTTTCGACCCATCCGCATTTGCCGAGGTGGTGAACGATCTTCGTAAGGTGGTTTTCCTTGAGGTCGAAGGCCGCGCAGATTTCCGGTATGGTCGCGCGGCGCTCAGGCGCCGCTGCCAGATAGATGAGAACGCGCAGACTGTAGTCGGTGAAAGCGGTCAGCTTCATGATGGATCATCCTGCGGCAATGAGGAGGGCCGCAGCCCACCGCATCTTCTTCAGCGCTTGGTCACTGCCGTCGCAGGAAGCGCTCCCACAGCCGCCTTCTGCCGCGACGGGCGACGCAACAGGTGCATTGCATAGAGGGCGAGAAAGACGCTACCGGCTGCGAACACGATGTCACCCGGAACTCGCAACCATACCAGCGTCTCCATCAGCTTGGAGTGAATGACCTCTGGCGAGCGCGCGTACCACAGACCCTTGGTGATGCTTTCGTACGCCTGGAAAATGCCCGCGGGCAGCAGCGACATGAAGACCATCATCGCCAAGCCGATGTTCAGGCTCCAGAAGGCGGGCTTGAGGAACCGGTCGGCATGCAGGGCGCGATCGAACAGCCCACGCAGGCAGAACAGCATCAAGCCGATGCCCAGCATTCCATAGACGCCGAACAGCGCGGCATGGCCGTGCGCAGCCGTCATGTTCAATCCCTGCACGTAGTACAGCGACGCGGGCGGGTTGATCGCGAAGCCCAACAGACCCGCGCCGACGGTGTTCCAGAAGCCGACGGCCACGAAGGACAGGATCACCCACTTGTACGCACCCAGCCACGCAACATTCGTTGAACGGCGGTAGGTTTGCAAAGCCTCCAGGCCGATGAGCGTCAGCGGCACGACCTCGAGGGCGGAGAACACGGCACCCACGGCAATCACCGAAGTCGGCGTGCCGGTCCAGTAAAGGTGATGCAGCGTGCCCAGGATGCCGCCGAAGAGGAAGACGATGGTCTCGGCGACGATCGCGCGATTGGCACTTGCCGCCTTGATGAGCCCGAGGTTGGTGAAGATGAGCGCAACGACTGCGGTGGCGAACACCTCGAAGAAGCCCTCGACCCACAGGTGCACGAGCCACCATCTCCAGTATTCGATCATCGAGTAGTGCGTGTGTTGACCCCAGGTGAGCGAGGTGGCGTAGAACCCGCCTATGCAGGTGGCCGACAGGAACACCATCGCGATCAAGCCGCGGGTCTCGGAAGGATTGCGCAGCGCCGGCCAGAGGGCACGCCCAAGCAGGAAGACCCAGAACAGCAGCCCGACGAACAACAGGTATTGCCAGAAGCGGCCCATGCTCGTGAACTCCAGGCCCTGGTTGCCGAACCAGAAGCTGAAGTCGACCCCGCGGTGTTGCAGCGTGCCGAACCAGCCGGTGAGGGTTGAACCCAGCACGACGACGATGAGCGCCCAGAACAATGCATCCACGCCGAGCTTCTGAAACCTGGGTTCGCGGCCTGACAGCAACGGCGCGACGTACAGGCCCGTCGCCAGCCAGGCTGTGGCAATCCAGAACACGCCGATCTGCGTGTGCACGGTACGGCTGATGACATACGGCAGCACCTGGGCGAGCGGGATGCCGAAGAAGGATTCGCCTTCCACGGCGTAGTGCGCCGTGATCGCGCCCATCCCGATTTGCAGCAGCATCAGACCGATGACCACGAAGAAATACTTGCGGGTGGCCTTCATCGAAGGCGTCGCCTTGGCTCCCAGCAGCGGGTCGGCCTTGGGCACCTGCACCGGCTCCTCTTCCTTGCCGCTGCCGTGCAGCCACAGCATCGCAGCCACGCCGGCCAGCAGCAGGATGACGCTGACCATCGACCACATGGCGGACGAGGTGGTCATCGTGTTGCCCACGAGCGGCTCATGCGGCCAGTTGCTCGTGTACGAAAGTCCCGTTTCACCCGGCCGGTCGGTGCTGGCAGCCCAGGAGGTCCAGAAGAAAAATCCGGTCAACGCCTGACGCTCCGCCGCATCCTCCAGCAATCCCTCGCCCATCGCATACTGCTCGCGCAGCTTGGCAAGCGAGGCATCGGTGCCGTAAAGGGCTGCGAAGTGGCTGGCGACGGCGCGGATTGCCTGGGCACGCTCCTTGGACACCGTCAGCACGCCCGTTTCGGCGTCGTAGGTGTTCGTGCGCATCTCCTGGCGAACGGTCGTCGCGACGGCGGCCTTGTCGGCCTCCGTCATCGCCGGGCTGGCCTTCGCCTGTTGCGCGGCGCGGATGGCGTGCAACGCGGTGGCTTCGCGATGCAGCCAATCCGCGGACCAGTCAGGCGCGACATAGCTGCCGTGGCCCCAGACCGTGCCGAGCTGCTGGCCGCCTGCCGACATCCAAGCCTGCTGGCCGAGCTGAATCTGCTCGCCGGTGTAGAGAACCTCGCCGTCAACCGTGACAACCCGCTTCGGGATCGGCGGCGCCGACAGATAAATCTGCCATCCGAGGAAGCCGAGCGCCCCGAACGACAGCACGAAGATAAGGCCGAGCCAGCGCCACAGCCTGATTGTTTTGCTCAATTGGACTGCTCCTTCAAAGATGCATTTCGCATGCAGCTATCGTAGTCATCTGCACGCACGCGCCTTTGATGTGGCTCAATCCTTATGCCGCGTCTCTCGCCGAGCGTTGCTGCCTCACGGGAAGGCTGCCCGCTGAACGGAATGGGCGCTCACCGTATTCGTTGTTGACTCGCTCCGCCCTCACAGCATCGGGCGACTTGCAGCTGCCGCGCGAACAGCCGTCCCTTTACAGGCGCCCCGTGACGAGTCCGGACCCGCGCGAAGCCAAGGAGCTGGCCGAACGCCCGCCGTCCCGCAAAAGTGCAAGTACCTCTTCCGGCGCTCCTGATCGCCCTGCAAGCCCCAGTGCCGCCCGCGCGGGATTGTGCTTTCACCCGCCGGCCCTTTTCTGACCACTCAAATGTGGAAACGTCGCCGTCCTTCTCCGGTTCGCGCTTCAGCGCGACCAGGCTCCTAGTCAAAGAGCCCGGTCAAAGAGCCTGGGCTTTGCAGCAGTGTCAGCACCTCTTCGGGCGCGCCCCTTCGCCGGGCCAGCCACAATGGCGTACGCCGGGCAGAATCCGCCAAGTGGACATCGGCACCGGCCTTGACAAGGGATTTGACGGCTGTCCATTGCCGGTTCGACGCAGCCAGGAGCAACTGCGTTCTCCCCTCTTCGTCCCGCCTGTCAAGGTCGCAGCCTTCACGTGCCAGCAACGCGATGAGCGGCTCGCACTGGTTCCCGACCGCGATCGAAAGCGCCGAGCTCCCGTTTGCCGTAAGGGCATGAGGGTCTGCCCCCTTTTGAAGCAGCAGATCGACCGCCTCCGCTTCGGAACGACTCGCGGCATGATGCAGCGCCGTCCACCCACGCTCGTCGGTCGCCTCGATGTTCGCACCAAAGTTCAGCAGCAATTGTGTTGCGTCGATCTTTCCATGTGAGGCCGCGATCATCAATGCGGTCTGCCCGTCTGACGTCGGCACGTCGACCTCAACTTCCCCGCCATGCAGGATCTTGATGATGCGCGGGTCACCCCCCATGGCTGCATAATGAAACGCCTGAAGCCCCTTCCTGTCGATCAGTGCCGGCATTGCACCGAAAGACAACAGCAGCTGAACGATGTCCATGCTCGCGTTGGCAGCCGCAAGCCTCAGTGCAGCGGAGAAAGCCCGTGTACCTCCGCCGATATCTGTCATGTACTCGCTTATCGCATTGACGATGTTCACGTCTGCGGCGAGCACCGCACGATCGAGCGAAGTCTTGCCAAACACATCTTCGAGGCATGGATTGGCACCCCCCTGCAGCAGCAGGTCAACCGCCTGAAGGCGCTTGTTCTCGACCGCCAGCATCAACGCAGTCTTGCCATCTTTCGTGAGTTCGTCGATATCTTCAACGTAATCGATCATCTCGTCGATCACATCCGGATTTCCGACGATTGCTGCACGATGGAACAGCGACATTCCGGTACTTTTCCTGGAGCGCAAACTGGCACCGAACTCCAGCAGCAGCTTGA
>DASTGE010000845.1:0-3447 GCA_035719405.1 Burkholderiaceae bacterium | reverse complement strand
CACCATTTCTGGCGATACTGCTCGCGGCTCGCGTGTGCCGACCACTTGCCGATGCGGTATGTCATCCGCGGGGCACACGCCACAAGGACCCAGCGGGTGTCACCGACGCGACCGAGCATCGGTTCCAGCAGGCGACGAGCATAGTCGGCGTCGTTGACGAAGACGGCGATTGTGTCCATGGTAGCTCCTTTGGTTGTGCGCGAAAGCGTCCCCCGCCGGCTGTCGGACCGCGACCGCCAGACAGCGGCTCGGCCACGCCAGGAGCCCGGAGGTACGCGGCGGCCGAGGCATTTGAGAGACGGCGAAGGTCAGACGAGGGAAGAAGCCTCTTGCGAAGCGGCTTGTGCACGGCGCGCGGCGCGCCAGCCCGCCAGCAGCACGCCGGCGATCAGCAGCGCGTAGAACACCAGGCGCAGTGCAAGGTTGGGGTCGAACACCTGATCGAGCAGGGGCTCTGCGACGATCATGTGCGCCGCGGTGTAGGCGAGGACGCCGGCGCCCGCGTAGGTGATGATCGGGAACCGGTCAACCAGCTTCAGCACGACGCTGCTCCCCCACACGACGATCGGCACGCTGATAAGCAGGCCGATGACGACCAGGTCAAAGGCGCCGTGTGCCGCGCCGGCGACGCCGAGCACGTTGTCGATACCCATGAGGGCGTCTGCGATGACGATCGTCTTCATCGCGCCCCAGAACGTGGTGACGGCCGGCTCGTGAGTCCCGCTTTCGTTGCCTGGCGCAAGCAGGCGATAGGCGATCCAGATCAGTCCCAGGCCACCCACCAGCATCAGGCCGGGGATCTTCAGCAGCCAGACCACACCCAGTGTCATGAGGCTGCGGACGACGATCGCGCCCACCGTCCCCCAGGCAATGGCACGGCGCTGCAGATGTTTGGGCAGGTTGCGGGCGGCCAGCGCGATGACGATCGCGTTGTCGCCCGCGAGGACCAAGTCGATGAGGACGATGGCCGCAAGGGCCGAGAACCAGGCAGAAGAGAAGAGTTCCATGGAGTCTCCAGGTTTTGCAGATCGACGGTGCAGGCCGTCGGCAACCCGGGACCAAGGAACGCGCAAACGGTTTGCGCGCACCTTCGAGCCCCGCCGTGCACCGGCGGTATGCATCGAAGGTCTTGCTCGGCTGGAGTGTGTGGATTGGCCCAGCAGACCGGAAGCAACGAGTGCTTCGTATTGACGGCCTGCTGACCCTCGCTCGCCGCGTGATCCTCCCTGGCGGCAGCGGGAGTTGAGCTACTCCCCTTCTGGTGCGGATTCTAGGGCTGTTGGGCCCTCAGGAGGTAGCGCTTTTGGTTTGGCTTCGCCGCTGAAGGGCCATTCCGACGACGACCACGGCGATCGCGCCAATGGCACCGGCGATGTTCGCAGTCGTGTGGGAGATTTCACCGAACCAGCGCGGCAGGACGACGTCGCTCAACATCATCTCGCCCGCCAGGTAGCCGAGCAACGCGGCGCCGGCGGTGATGATCATCGGGAATCGCTCCATCACCTTCAACAGCATGGTGCTGCCGAAAACGATCAGTGGAATGCTGATGCCCAGGCCCAGTATCAGCAGCAGGGTGTCGCCCTTTGCGGCCGCGGCCACGGCGATGACGTTGTCCAGGCTCATCACGAGGTCGGCGATGAGGATGGTGCGGATTGCCGCAAGCATGCCGGTGTTGTGGTAGTCAGTGCCCTCCTCGACGTCTTCCTCTTCCAGCATCAAGGTGACGCCGATGTACAGCAGGAGCGCGCCGCCGATGAGCTTGAGGTAGGGCCACTTGAGCATCTCCACCGCGACCAACGTCAAGACGACGCGCATCACGATGGCGGCTGCACTACCCCAGACGATGGCCTTCTTCTGCTGCTTGGGAGGAAGGGATCTTGCGGCCAACGCGATGACCACCGCGTTGTCACCCGAGAGCAGGATGTTGGCAATGATGATCGAGCCGAGCGCAGCCCAGAAGGCAGCGGACATGATGTCCATAACGTGTCGAGCTGTTGTGTGTTGGAATGACAAGAGGGCTCGAAAGCCCTCTTGCTCGCTCACGCCAGTTTATGTATTGCCGGCTCGCGGCGCGTTCGTACTACTACGAACAACGAACACGTGAATTCCACGAACGGGCTGCGCGGCCTGTCCGCCGCGCTTCCGTCAGAGCAGGCTCTTGAGCAGCTTGCCCATCTCGGACGGGTTGCGGGTGACTTTGAAGCCGCACTCTTCCATGATGGTGAGCTTGGCTTCCGCCGTATCGGCGCCGCCGGAAATCAACGCGCCGGCATGGCCCATGCGCTTGCCCGGAGGGGCGGTGACGCCGGCAATGAAGCCGACCACGGGCTTCTTGAAGTTGTCTTTGCACCAGCGGGCCGCATCGGCTTCGTCAGGACCACCGATCTCGCCGATCATGATGACAGCATCAGTCTCCGGGTCTTCGTTGAACATCTTCATGACGTCGATGTGCTTCAGCCCGTTGATCGGGTCACCACCGATCCCGACCGCGCTCGACTGTCCGAGGCCGATCTCGGTGAGCTGGGCCACGGCTTCATAAGTGAGCGTGCCCGAGCGTGAAACCACGCCGATCCGCCCCTTCCGATGGATGTGGCCCGGCATGATGCCGATCTTGATTTCATCAGGCGTGATGAGGCCCGGGCAGTTGGGGCCGAGCAGCAGCGTCTTCTTGCCGCTGGCCGCTTCCTTGGCCTTCATCTTGTTGCGCACGACGAGCATGTCGCGCACGGGGATGCCTTCCGTGATGCACACGACCAGGTCGAGGTCCGCTTCCACAGCTTCCCAGATTGCGTCGGCCGCGCCCGCAGGTGGTACGTAGATCACACTGACCGTTGCGCCGGTGGCCTGCCTGGCGTCCTTCACGCTGGCGTGAATCGGGATGCCTTCGAAATCCTCGCCGGCCTTCTTCGGATTCACGCCCGCGACAAAGCAGTTCTTGCCGTTGGCGTAATCGCGGCAGCCGCGAGTGTGGAATTGGCCAGTCTTGCCCGTGATGCCCTGGGTGATGACCTTGGTGTCCTTGTTGATGAGGAGGCTCATGTCGTTTCAGTTCCTGCAGGCCAGCGTTATTTGACAGCGGCGACGATCTGCGTCGCCGCTTCGGCCATGGTGTCCGCGCTGATGATGGGCAGGCCGCTTTCGGCCAGCATCTTCTTGCCGATTTCTTCGTTCGTGCCCTTCATGCGCACCACGAGCGGCACGCTGAGGTGTACGGCCTTGCAGGCGCTGATCACACCCTCGGCGATGGTGTCGCAGCGCATGATGCCGCCGAAGATATTGACCAGAATGCCCTTCACGCTCTTGTTCTTGAGCATGATCTTGAAGGCCTCCGTCACCTTCTCGGCCGTCGCACCGCCGCCCACGTCAAGGAAGTTGGCGGGTTCGCCACCGAACAGCTTGATGGTGTCCATGGTCGCCATTGCCAGACCGGCCCCATTGACCAGGCAC
>DASTGE010000844.1:0-5699 GCA_035719405.1 Burkholderiaceae bacterium | reverse complement strand
CTCCACGGTTGAGACATTGAAGGCTGCCGGAGCGCGGGCGATCCACGTCGCGGCGGTGCATCCGGTGCTGAGTGGGCCGGCCGTGCAGCGCCTGGCGGCGGCCGAGATCGACAGCATCGTCGTCGCCGACACCGTGGCCATGCCGCCGCACAAGCAACTCGCGAAGATCACCACCCTTGCGGTCGCACCGCTGCTCGCTGCGGCGATCGAGCGCATTCACAGCGGTGAAAGCGTGGGCGCCCTGTTCGAGTGAGCTGGGCAACAGTCGGAGTCCCGTGCGCCTGACTCTGACCATCAGGCAGTGAAGGACTTGTGCGCGCTGCGCAACCCATCGCTCGGCCGCAACGCGCCGACTTCAATGCTGTTCCAGTTGCGCATCTTCAGAAAAGTCATCGCTTCCAGGGTTGCGCGCTCGTTGTCGTCGAGCGGCGCAAACGCGCCGATCAGCGCTGCCATCATGACCTCGCCGGCACGCGCGTTGTTGCCGTCGTCGATCTTGATCGCCACGCCGAAGCCACGCTGGGGCAGCGCTGCGCAGTACATGCCCTCAGCGCCGACCTTGCAGAAGACCCGTTCGCGCAGGCGGTCCATCATGATCGTGTCGAAGCGACCCGTGCCGCCAACCATGAAGGGTGCCGAGGACACGGCCTTGCGCAGTCGCGCAGCGGCAGCGGCATGTCCCTCGCGCAGCCCGATGCCCGTGCCCCAGCGAGCGAACGCGTGTGCGAGGTGCCTCAGCGGAATGCCATAGGTGGGGATTGAGCATCCGTCAGTGCCGCGCGGCGCGGCACCATCGGCCAGCGGGCATCCCGTTGCCGATTCGAGCGCCGCAGTGATTTCGCGCATCACCGGATGGTCAGGACGGACATAGCCTCGCACATAGGCACGCAGTTCGTCGCCGAAGCTGCCCGACATCATGCAGCCCACACACACAAAGCCGGAGTGCTTTCCCGAGCAGTTGTTGTGGAGGGCTGCCGGCTGCTCGCCGGCAGCTGCGAGACGTCGCGCACTCGCCTCGTCGTAGGGCCAGTGGGCTCCGCATTCCAGCGCACTGCCGTCGACGCCCGCCTTCGCGAGGATCGACGAGGCCGTGCGTACATGCTCGGGCTCGCCTTCGTGCGAGGCACACGCCAGCGCCAACTCCTCGTCGGTCAGCCCCAGGCGGTCGGCCGCGCCGCTTTCGACCAGCGGGAGTGCCTGCAGCATCTTCACCGCCGAACGCGGATACACCGGGCGGTCGATGTCGCCCACTTGCAGCACCACCCCGCCGTCCGCATCGAGCACGGCAAAGGCACCGCGATGGAACGATTCCACCATGTCGCCGCGCTGGAGTTCGATCAGCACCGGGTTCATCGCCGTCCTTTTGTCAGCCGTGACGCTGCCGGCCGGCAATCCCTGTGCCGTCAGCGGCCGAGCAGGCCCTTGATGACGTTGCCCATGCCCTGGACGACCCCGCCCACGCTCACGCCCAGGGTCTCGGCCAGGGAGTTGGTGACGCGCGTGGCGATGTTTTCGTTGAGCGAAAAGTTCGGATCGTCCAGCCGCCCGGCGAGCGTGAAGTGGACGGTGACGCGCCCGCGTCGCGCCATCGCAGAGAGGACTGCGCGCTGCGGGAGGCCTGCAAGCACACCGTTCCCGCCGAGCTCGACATCGGCCAGCGTCACGACGCCGGGCGCTTTGAGCTGGTTGTTCTTGACCGAGGCGTCCAGCGTCAGGTCGAGCCTTCCTCGCTTGACTCCGCCCTCGGCCACCTTCAACAGATAAGGCTGCAGCGCGACAAGGTCGACGCCGCTCGCCGATGCCTTCAGTCGTGCGTCGCGCTTTGCGGGAGTCAGCGTGCCGTCGATCTTCAACCGGCCATCACGTTGCCGTCCCTTGAACTGAGCGTCGATTTGAATCGCAATTGGGATGTCGAGCGCCGGCAGCTTCAGGTTTCGCACCTCCGCCTGAAGTTGGCTGAGCTGCATGCGGTGGGGACGCGGGCGCACCGAAGCGTCGTAGAAGTCGACTTCGGCGTCATGCAGGCTCACGCGGTCGATCAGGACCAGGGGAGCCGCGGCTGCTTCCTCAGCATCTGCGTCATCGGTCGAGGAGTCGCTTGGAGCGGCGGCAGCAGGGCGTTCGAGGAGCGAGGGCAGCACATGGAGCTTGCCGTCCGCACTGCGATGCAGGGAGATGTAGGCCCGTTCGACGCTGACGTGACCGACACGCCAGTCGCCCTTGAACGCGCTGCGGATGTCCGGCCGGACCTGCACGCGCTCCGCGCGCAACTCGTCCTCGGCCGGCCAGCGTGCGGGTCCTTCATGTTGGCCTCGGATGCGCAGGTCACGCAGCTCGATGCGGGCGAAACTCACGTCGATCGCACCCACGCTCGCGCGCGGGCCGAGCGCATCCGTCAGCGCTTCTTGCAGGCGGTGCAATGCATAGCGATACGCGGCAAACAAGCCGGCACCGACCAGGGCGAGCAAGGCGAGGGCGATCAGCGAGCGTCGGAGTGCGGGTCGCATGGAGCAGGGGCAGCAAGGCGAAGCGATCGTACGTGCGAAGGCCGCGACAATCGCCGGGTGTCGAGGATGAAACCGGCTCTGAAGGTGTCGTTTGACACGCTGGCGGCGTCACAGAGGGGCGCGTGCGAGATGATCTCTGCAATCTCGGAAAGCGACACTCGCAGCCACCCACCCCTCGTCGGCGTCGATTTCACCAGCCGTCCCACGGGTCGCAAGCCCATCACGCTGGCATTCGGCGAGCGCATGGGTGCGACGGTGCATGTGCAAAGGTTTGGCTCGCACCCCTGCCTGGAGTCTTTTGCCGGCTGGCTCTGCGAGCCGGCGCAATGGCTCGGGGCATTCGATTTGCCGTTCGGCCTTCCGCGTGAGCTCGTCGAGCACCTCGGCTGGCCGACCGAATGGCCTCGGCTGATCGCCCACTACGGCACTCTGACCCGGGAAGAGATCCGCCGCACGTTTGCCGCGTTCTGCGCAGCGCGTCCTGCCGGCTCCAAGTTCGCGCACCGCGCGTGCGACGGGCCCGCAGGCTCCTCACCGTCCATGAAGTGGGTGAACCCGCCGGTCGCTTACATGCTGCACGCTGGCGTGCCGCTGCTGGTGGCCGCGGGCGTCTCACTGCCGGCCGTGGGTTTGCACGCGGACCCTCGTCGGGTGGCATTGGAGGGCTACCCCGGCCTGCTGGCGCGTGAGCTGATCGGGCCGCGTTCGTACAAGAGCGACGAGAAGGCGAAGCAGACTCCCGAGCGTCTCATCGCGCGCAAGGAGATCGTCGATGGTTTGCAGCAGGGCCATACGCGCCTGGGGTTGCGGCTTCGGCTCGCCCCCGGGCAGTACAAGGCGCTTGTTGACGATGCCACTGGCGACAAGCTCGATGCCGTCCTGTGCCTGATGCAGGCGGGCTGGGCTGCCTCCGAGTCACGCTACGGACTCCCGTCGATGCACGACGAGCTCGAGGGATGGATCGTCAGCGCGTAGCGGCCGGCCTGCGGGCTGCGGCGCATACTGGGCAGTCGGCGCTGCGCTGAACCCGGATCTCGCTCCACTCCATCGTCCGCGCGTCCAGCATCTGCAACCGCCCTGCAAGCGAAGATCCGACGCCTGCCAGCAGCTTCAGCGCCTCAGCCGCCTGCAGGCTGCCGACGATGCCCACCAGTGGCGCGAATACGCCCATGGTCGAGCAGGCGACGTCCTCGAAACCGGACTCCGGCGGGAACAGGCACGCATAGCACGGACAGCCTTCGTCCCGCACGTCGTACACCGACAACTGGGCGTCGAACCGGATCGCAGCGCCAGCGACGAGGGGCTTGCGATGGCCGACGCAGGCCGCATTGACGGCGTGGCGGGTCTTGAAGTTGTCGGTGCAGTCGATGACGACGTCGGCCTGTGCGATGAGCCTGTCAAGGAGCGCCACGTCGGCACGCTGCACGACGGCCTGCACTTTGACGTCCGGATTGATCGCCGCCACGCTTTGCGCTGCCGATTCCGCCTTCGGAGCCCCAATGCGCGCCTGGGAGTGGGCGATCTGTCTCTGCAAGTTGGTCAGGTCGACGGTGTCGTGGTCGACCAGTGTCAATGTTCCGACCCCGGCCGTGCCGAGGTACAGCGCAACAGGCGATCCCAGGCCACCTGCGCCGATGACGAGCGCGTGCGACGACATCAAGCGCTGCTGCCCCTCGATGCCGATCTCATCGAGCAGGATGTGCCGGGAGTAGCGCAGCAGCTGGGAGTCGTCCATCGGGCAAGTTCAGCCGCGCGGGCGCGGAACGATGCTTTCCCTGCCCGCGAGCGGCGATAGGGGAAGCATCCGCAAAATGCCCGGGAATGGTTTATTCGGTCGGCGAATCGGGCTTGCGCTCGGTCATCGTCTTCGAGGCGAGGACCTGCTTCCCCTTCAGTCGGTTCAGAGCCTGGACGAGCTGGAAGTCCTCGGCGCTGCCGAACTCGGGCAGCGGCTTGGGCGCTTCCTTGCTCTTGGAGAGCTGCTCCTCGATGCGCTTGCGCTCCTCCGCCCGCGCCTTTTCGCGCAGATCGTCCTTCTTCTCTTCGCTGTTCATGAGGTGCTTTTCGAGGTCGGCTTCGCGCATCCGCAAGGCCGCGTAGACGTTCCCCTCGGCGGTTTCGTCGAGCATCACCTCGGGGACGATGCCCTTGGCCTGGATCGAACGGCCGCTCGGCGTGTAGTACCGGGCGGTAGTGATCTTGAGCGCCGTATCGCCCGTCAGCTGTCGCACCGTCTGCACGGAGCCCTTGCCGAAGGTCTGCGCACCCATCAGCGTGGCGCGGTGATGGTCCTGCAGAGCGCCGGCAACAATCTCGCTCGCTGATGCCGAACCCTCGTTCACCAGCACCACCATCGGCACCCGCTTGACGGCGTCCGGCAATCGCTTCAGGGGATCGCTGCCGCCCCGGCGCAGATAGTTTTCGGGCGAGGCCTTGAAGGTTGCCTTGGACTCCGGCAACTGCCCGTTCGTCGTGACGACGACAGCGTCGCTCGGCAGGAATGCGGCCGACACGGCGACCGCGCCTTCGAGCAGGCCGCCCGGATCGTTGCGCAGGTCAAGCACCAGGCCCTTCAAGTTGGGCTCCTGCTTGTAGATGTCTTCCAGCTTGCGCACGAAATCATCGACCGTACGGTCCTGGAATTGAGTGATGCGCAGCCATGCGTAGCCCGGCTCGATCACCTTGGAGCGAACGCTCTGGACCTTGATTTCCTCACGGGTGATGGTTACCGGGAAGGTCCGGCTCTCACTCTTGCGGAACACCGTGAGCTGTACCTTGGTACTCGGCTCGCCGCGCATGCGCTTGACGGCCTGGTCCATCGACAGGCCCTTGACAGCCGTATCGTCGATCTTCGTGATCAGGTCGCCAGCCTTGATGCCGGCGCGGAAGGCGGGGGATCCTTCAATGGGTGACACCACCTTGACCAGCCCATCTTCCATGCCGATCTCGATGCCGACCCCGACGAAACGCCCCGATGTTCCCTCCCGGAATTCTTTGAAACTCTTCTTGTCGAAGTATTGCGAGTGCGGGTCCAGGCCCGCCACCATGCCGCCGATGGCATCGGTGATGAGCTTCTTCTCGTCGACGGGCTCGACGTAGTCGGTCTTCACCATGCCGAACACGGCCGCGAGCTGCTGCAACTCCTCGAGCGGAAGCTGCGACACCGAACTGCGGGCAATCGCCTGCAGCTGC
>DASTGE010000843.1:0-11535 GCA_035719405.1 Burkholderiaceae bacterium | reverse complement strand
GGACGCCCTGACGACTGTGCAGCATGTTCAGCGCCTGCTCGTAGCTGTTCACGCGCTCGATGTGGCCTGGCACCCCCTCGAGCTGCTTGTAAGACGCGGCCCTGTGGTAGACGAAGGTCTTGCCGCGCAAGTCTTCCAGCGTCTTGATGCCTGCGTCCTTCTTGGTCGCAACAAGGACGTTGTTGGTATGGATGACGGCCAGCTGCTCCCCTGCGTCCAGCGCCTGCTGGTGAGCCTGCGAGCTCAACAGGTCGACCTTGCCTTCCTTGAGCGCCTGCAGCATGCGCGCGAACGGCATGATCTCGTTCGTGTAGCGAAAGCCGCTTCGAATCGCGAGCTGCTCGGCCAGCTCGTATTCCACTCCCTGCTTCGCACCCTTTTCGTCGACCCAACCGTAAGGCGGCAAATCCATCGTCGCGACGCGCAGCATCTCCTGCGCGCCCGGCACCGCCCCTGCCATGGCGCGTGTGCCGGTCCAGGCAGGCAGCAGCGCGCACGACAGCCTTGCAAGCATCCGGCGTCGAGTGAAAGCGATCATGTGTACTCCTCCGATGAAACTTGGCGTCCGCCGCGTTCGGCCGGCCCGGCCGCGCCGGCAGCTTCCGCAGTCGCTCGCGCCGCGTGGGCAGCTTCGGCAGCTTGAGCAAAGGTTTCCAGCGGCGCGGGACGGCCGCAGTAATAGCCCTGAAGGCGGTCCACCCGCATCTCGCGCAGCCGGCGCGCGATGTCCTCGGATTCGACGAACTCGGCGACCGTCGTCTTGCCTGCGAGATGCGCGATGTGGTTGACCGACGAGACGATGGACGCGCTGACGGGGTCCTCGGCAATGCCGGTGACAAAACTGCCGTCGATCTTCACGACATCCACCGGCAACTGCTGCAGGTAGGCGTAGGACGCCATGCCGCGCCCGAAATCGTCCAGCGCCAATCCCGCTCCGCGGCGGCGCAGCCCGTTCATGATGCGCACGGCCCGGTCCATGTCCGCGATCGGTGTGCCTTCGGTGATCTCGAAACACAGCTTGTGCATCGGCACCCCTGCGCGCCGCGCCGCGCCCACGGCGAAACGATAAAACGACGGATCGCACACACTGGCCGCGCTGAGGTTGATCGCCACCGATTCGAGCTCGCTCAACAGTCGAGGGCGTGCTGCGAGCAGCTTCAGCGCCGCCGCAAGCACCGACCGGTCGATCCGCGCGGCCATCTGGTGCCGCTCCGCCACGTCGATGAAGCTGCCGGGCAGATGCAACTGGCCGTTCAGTTCGATGCGAACGAGGATCTCGAGTTGTCTTACCGCTCCCGTCAACGCATCGACGATCGGCTGCGCATGCAGCACGAGGCGATCTTCGCTCAGCGCAGCTTCAAGGGTGGAGGCACAGTTGAGGTCGCTGCGTCGCCGCTGCCACGCCGGGTCCGCAAACAGGCGGATTTGCTGACGACCGCTCGCCTTGGCCTCATAGCATGCGGCATCGGCCTGGCTCACGATGGCGGTGACATCCGGCGAGGACGGGCCGAAAGGCACGAGGCCGGCGCTCAAGCCCACCGAGACGCGTTGCCCCCCCTTCTCGAAGGCCAGCCCGGACACCTGCACGCGCAGCAAATCGAGTTTGGCCTGCGCTTCCGCGGCGGAGCAATCGACCAGGATGACCGCGAATTCATCGCCACCAATGCGAGCCGCGATGTCGGTGCTGCGAACATTGCGCCGGAGCATGTCGGCCACCTGGCGCAACACCTGGTCGCCCGCGGCATGTCCGAACGTGTCGTTGACGAGCTTGAAATGATCGAGATCGATGATGCACAGCACGCCGTCGACATCCGGTCGTCTGCCCGGCTTCATCAGGTCGGCCATGGCGACCTCGAACGCCCGGCGGTTCATCAGACCTGTCAACTCGTCGTGCATCGCCTGGAAGCGCAGCGCCTGGGTGCGCTCGTCGATCGTGCGCTCCAGGTCACGCTGATGCGCAAGCAACCGTTGCGCCGAGCGGCGCAAGGCCCGGCGCATTCTCACGAACGCCTTGAACATGAAGCTCAACTCGTCGCCTGCCCCCGGTTCACCTGCGTACCGGGGGGAGCCTCCGTGCTCGCTGTGGATCCGGAAAAGCCCCCATGTGAGCCGGTCGATCGGCCGCGCCACGAGGATGAGCACCGTGAAATACAGAATCAGCCACAGTGCCACCGTCTTCACCGCAGCACTTGCGACGATCGCGTAGAAGACACTCATGGCTCTGGAAATGACGGTCTGCGAGCTGCTGAAGACCTGCAGGCTACCAATCGCTCCTTCGCCGGGCTGGTCGGAGAACAGCTGATAGCGCTGCTCGTAAAGCTTGTGTGACCAGTCTGCGCGCCCTTCGGTCTCGCCCTTCCCGGCCTCGGGCACGCGGCCGAGCACCATCGGAATGTCGCCTTCCAGGCGCAGCCCGCTGAGCGCCGGACTGCGCGACAGGCCAATCATCACCGCTTGCGCGCCCTTTTCGTCGAAGCTCCACACCGCTTTGGAAAGCGCGGGCAGGACCAGCGCCACTGCACCGTCGATTTCATGTTGCAGCTTGCCCAGCTCTTCCCGGTACTGCATTGCCAGCTCGACGACGGTGACGACCAGCGCGACGGCGAAATAGATCGAGAAGATGGTTCTCAACAGCCTGCTTGCGAGCGGACTGCGCGGACTGTGACGGATCACGCGCAGGCGCCGCAAGCCGCGGCGCCATCGGACGACGAGGGAAGGCGACGACATTGGGTGACGCGAAGGAGGGTGGCTGCTGCGATGGTTTCACCCCCTCTCTTCGGCGCGCTTCGTCCGGACTTGACGCATATCGCACATTGGGGTGGTACTAGTTGACGCACCCATGCCGACCAGTACACGGGATGGACAGACCCGCCCGCCGACGCGTGCTCACCGCTCCTTTCGCACTTGTGCAATTCGAAGCAGGCCGTCGAACAGCAGCGAGTCGATCAGCTGATAAGGCACGCCCAGATCCGGAGCCACCTTCCAGCCGGCGCCGCCGGTGACCAGCACCAGCGGCGGCTCGCCGCAGTGCTGCATCAGGTGGCGATACATGCGCTCGATGGCACCGGTGATCGCATAAGTGCCGCCGCTGGTGAGCGCGTCGCTTGTGTTGATGGGGAAGCGAACGACCTCGCCAGTAGGCACGTGCAAGCCGGCCGTCCCGCCCTTCAACGCGCTGAGCATGATGCCGTGGCCGGGCAGGATCAGGCCGCCCAAGAAGCGACCCTCCGCATCGAGTGCGTCGACGGTGACTGCGGTTCCGACCATGACCACCAGGGCCGGACGCGCAGGGCCTGACTGCAGCAGGTGCCAGCGGGCGCCGATCATGGCCACCCATCGGTCAGCACCGAGGCGCGCGGGATGCTCATAGCCGTTGATGACACCGGCTTCGGAACTGCCGGGCACCACCCAGCTCGGCACCCGGTCCCACAGTTCGAGCAGCTGCTCCTCGACACGATGGCGCACGGCGTCGCCGGCGACGCAAGAGCCGAGGACGTGGTCGGGTACCGGCAGGCCGGCCCAGTCACCCTCGCCGAGTTGCTCGATGGTTTCAAGGAATACCGCGCCGTGCTGGATGGGCAAGGCACCCGGCTGAGGTGAAGCGTAAAGTGCCCACTTGAGGCGCGTGTTTCCGATGTCGATGGCCAGCAGGCTCAATGCACGCTCCCGGATCTGTTGCGCGAACGGCAGGCCGCGAACCCGCAGACGCGGCAGGACCGCAGTGGCGAGCTGACCTGGCGAGCCGGCTTCATGGCGCGCAGGGTATCAGGATGTGCCTTTGCGTGAAGAAGCTGCCCAGCAGCGCCCGTGGCCGAGTTGTTCATATACTGCGAATTCGTCCAGTAGCACCGGGGACTTGCATGACCGACACCGATCGCCGCGTCACTTTCTTCCATTCGCCGCGCAGCCGTTCTGCGGGCGTTCGCATCCTGCTCGAAGAGCTCGGTGCCGATTACGAGTTGCACGAATTGAGCACACGTGCCGGAGACACGCGCAAGCCGGAATATCTTGCCGTGAATCCAATGGGCAAGGTGCCTGCGATCCTGCATCGTGGACAGCTCGTCACCGAGCAGGCTGCGGTCTACATGTACCTGGCGGAGCTGTATCCGGAAAAACGGCTTTCGCCCCCGGTGGGCGATTTGCTTCGTGGGCCGTACCTGCGCTGGATGGTATTCTACGGTTCATGCTTCGAGCCCGCCTTGGTCGACCGTGCGTTGAAGCGCGAGCCCGCCCCGGCATCCACCTCACCCTACGGCGAGTTCGACACCATGTTCGACACACTCGATCGTCAACTCGCGCAGGGAGACTGGCTGCTGGGCGAGCGCTTCACGGCAGCCGATGTGCTCTGGGGATCGGCGCTGGGCTGGACGCTCAACTGGAACCTGATCCCCGAGACTCCGCGCGTGCGCGCCTACATCGACCGCCTCGAAGCGCGTCCGGCGGTCATGCGCGCTCGTGAAGCCGACAAAGCGCTGGCGGCGCGGCTGGGGGCGTGAGCCGAAGGCCAGCCATCAAGGCAGCCGCGACAGCATTGCGTTCATCTCGTCGGCACCATAGGCGCGCAGGGACTGGCCCCGAACGAAGCCTTGCGCCATGAGCGCGACGGCAAACGAGTTGTAGGACTGCTCATCCTTGGCCTCGAGTTCAGCGACGATGTCGTACTGTCCCTGGGTCCAGCGCAGCGACTTGAAGGTGACGCCATACTCCTGCGCCAGCTTGCGGGCTGCCTCCGCGCGCTTGGTCGTGTCCTTGATCGCGCGCAGGCCCTGATCGGTGAAGTTCATCAGCGAGATGTACGTGACGGCCATGGCTTTCTCCAGCACGAGAGGGATCCTGCGTTTTCCGCGCGCCGACGCGGATCCCGGGAAAGCACCGGCGCGCCCGGACCCCTCGCGACCCTTTGAAGGGTCGTGCAGGGATGCATCTCTGCAGATTAGGTCGGACTTGCGGTGGCTTCAAGCTTCCAGCAAATGCCATGCACCCGCACGCTCGACCGCCCTTCCTTCGTCGCGCAGCTTCAGCAGATGCGCCTTGAGCGAGCGCAACGCCACCGGGTGCATGCGCTGTGGCACGTCGTCGTAGACGCGCGCGACGAGCGGATCGAGGTCGCATTCACCCAGTTCGCGCAAGGCATCCACCACCTTGGCCTCACGCTTGAGCCGGTGCGCGATGATGGCTTCGATCGCGCGCTTCGGTTCCGCCATGAGGAAGCCATGACCCGGCGCCAGCCAATCGAGGTCCTCGGCGAGCAGCCCGCGCAGCGAGGCGAGGTAGGCCGCCATGTCGCCATCGGGCGGATTGATGACGACCGTCGACAGCTGCATCACATGGTCGCCGGTGAAGAGCGTCTTCTCTTCCTCCAGCAAGTAACACAGGTGGTTCGACGCGTGGCCGGGTGTATGAATGGCCCGCAGTGTGGTGCCGTCGTCGATCGCGAACCGCTCGGCCCCGGACAGGATGCGATCGGGCACGAAGCTCGTGTCCTGCCACTCGGGATGATCGGCCACGAGCCCGTGCAACGCGGCTCCTGTACGTTCCTTCAAGGCGACCGCACCCAGGGAGTGATCGCGATGGGTATGGGTCGCGAAGATCCAGCGGATCGGGCCAGGTGCGGCGGCCAGAACGGCCTCGAGATGAGCGTCGTCGTGCGGACCCGGGTCGATGGCGGCCCATTCGTTGTGCGGGCCGCCGCCGACGAGATAGGTGTTGGTGCCAGGACCGGTCATCACGCTGCCATTGTTGGCCGTCACCCGGATCACGCGGGCGGACAACCGGACAGGCACCTCGGGTTGGATGTTGTAGCTGGCGTGGCCCGCGCCCTCGGGGTCGATGCGTCCGATCTCGGCATACGCCGGCTCTGCGGGGACCACCGGGCGGCGGCCCTGGGAGCCTGTGCCGACACGCGGCAGGATGAGCGGAACATCGCGTTGCGACCGGGCCCACTCCAGCGCCGCCGCGACGCTGTCGAAGGCGGCAAGCGCGCGCAAGGTGGCATGGGTGGGAGTCATCAGCCGCAGCGTCGCGCTCCGGGCAAGTGCATCCCCCGGCTTCAGCCAGCGCTGCTCGACCATTTCCGCATCGTCATGCATCGAGTCCTGCCCCTGCGGCGATTCAGCCAGGAAGAAGCGGGTATCGAAGCGCTTGGCCATGCCGAGCGGCGTGAGCCAGTGGCTGAGGTAGGCGAGCCGGTCGAGCGCGATGCGCCAGCCCATCTCCGCGCACAGTTGAGCGAGGGTACGCTCGCCGCGATGCAGCGGGCGGCGCCAACCCGCCACATGTTCCGCGATGGAGCGCGACGGCGACACCAACTCGCCGCCGGAGTCGCACGCATAAAGAAGCCCGGCCTCCTCGAAGCACTCGCGCACCGCTGCAACGTAATACGCCAGCCCATCCTCAGGCAGGTCGAGCCGCTCGCTCGCCTGCGCATCGTCGAGGCCTGCGCAGCATCCGGCGCTCTGCGCGTCGATCGCGTCCACGACGCCGCCCGGGAACACCCACGCTCCGCTGTTGTGGTCGCCCCGTTCCGCCCGCCGCAGCAGCAACACTTCGAGGCCGCCGGGTGCGTCGCGCACGACAACGAGCGACGCAGCGGCACGGACCGCGGAGGGTGCAGAGGAAGAAGTCGGAGCGCTCATGAATACACACCAGATGCGGCGAAAGCGGGCCACCATAATGCCTGACGCATCGATACCCCGTTCGACACGGGCTCAACAGCAGCCCGCGAGGGGTGGATCAAAGGAAACGGAGACCTGCCATGCTGATCGGCGTTCCGAAAGAAACCAAGATCCACGAGTACCGGGTGGGGCTCACGCCCTCGTCCGTGCGCGAGTTGGCGGTCCAGGGTCATCAGCTGCTGGTGCAGAGCGGCGCGGGAGAAGGCATCGGTGCAAGCGACGACGACTATGCGCGCGCGGGCGCGACGCTCGTCTCCAGTCGAGAGGCGGTGTTTGCGCAGGCCGAAATGATCATCAAGGTGAAGGAGCCGCTCGAATCCGAACGGTGGCTGCTGCGCGAGGGACAGATCCTGTTCTCCTACCTGCATCTCGCACCCGACCCCGCGCAGTGTGCCGACCTGATCGACAGCGGCGCGCTGTGCATCGCGTACGAAACGGTCACCCATCCGGGAGGGGGGCTGCCCCTGCTGGCCCCGATGTCGGAGGTTGCCGGCCGCATGGCCGTACAGGCCGGTGCACATCATCTCGAGAAGGCACACGGCGGACTCGGCGTGCTGCTCGGTGGCGTGCCGGGCGTGGCCCCGGCGAAGATCGTCATCATCGGTGCGGGCGTGGTCGGCACCAATGCCGCCCAGATCGCGGTCGGCACGGGCGCGCAGGTGGTGATCATTGACCGCTCGATCGATGCGCTGCGTCGCATCGACCACTTGCTGGGTGCGCGCGTCATGACGCTGTACTCCAACCGTGACAACATCGAACAGCAGGTGCTGGAGGCCGATCTGGTGATCGGCGCCGTGCTGATCCCGGGCGCCGCGGCGCCGAAGCTCGTGACGCGCGACATGCTGGCCCGCATGAAGGTGGGCGCCGTGGTCGTCGATGTCGCCATCGACCAGGGAGGCTGCTTCGAGAGCTCGCGGCCAACAACGCATGCGGATCCGACCTATGTGGTCGACGGGGTCGTGCACTATTGTGTCGCCAACATGCCGGGTGCCGTGCCGCGCACCTCGACCTTCGCGCTCAACAACGCGAC
Organism: Burkholderiaceae bacterium; assembly: GCA_035719405.1. GTDB lineage: Bacteria > Pseudomonadota > Gammaproteobacteria > Burkholderiales > Burkholderiaceae_C > CAMLIZ01. The sequence goes on along the minus strand of DASTGE010000843.1, from coordinate 3,831 downwards.
GCTGCCGTTCATTTTGCAGATCGCGAACTTGGGATGGCGCGATGCGCTCAAGCGCAACCCGCACCTGATGGCCGGCCTGAACGTGGCGTCGGGCAAGGTCACCAACCGCGAGGTGGCGCGCGCGCTCGGTCATGCCTTCACGCCGCCGGAGGCGCTGCTCTGAGCGCCTTCAGCCTTCCCGGGCGCGGGGAGCGGAACCATCGTCCTGTTGCACAGATGGACAGCGGCGGGAAGATGCAGATGCGGGCGGTGCGAATACAAAGTATTGAGACAGGCGTTCAGCCGGCCCGCAACGCCCACTGGCTGACGATCTCCCGGATCCGCCGAATGCCGTCGGTGAGCGATGCTGGCCCGGGCTGCAGAATCTCGCTCGACTTCAGCTCGTGGAGTTCTCCGTCGCGAACCGCCGGCACAACCTCCCAGCCCGCCCTCGAAGCCACGAGTTCGGGTTTGAACTTCCGGCCGCACCATGAACCAAGGATCAGGTCCGGCGCGCGCCGCACCACCTCCATCGGATCCTGGACGATGCGATCCTTGCCCGCCGGCTGCGCGGCCAGCTCAGGGAAGATGTCGTCCCCGCCGGCAATATGGATCAGCTCGCTGACCCAGCCGATGCCGGAGATGAGCGGGTCCATCCATTCCTCGAAGTACACACGCGGTCGTCGGGGCAACAGACGCGCGGCAGATGCAATTTCATCCAGCCCGGCCTGCATGCGCGCCACGAGACGAGACGCCTCCCCCACGGCGCCGACCATCGAGCCGAGCATGAGCATCATTTGCAAAATGCCAGAGATGCGACGTTGATTGAACACATGCACCTGAAGCCCCGCACGCACGAGCTGGTTCGCGATCTCTGCCTGCATGTCGGAAAAGCCGAGGACCAGGTCGGGCTCCAAGGCCATGATGCGATCGATCCTGGCGTTCAGGAAGGCGGACACCTTCGGCTTGTCCCGCCTTGCCTCAGGCGGTCGAACGGTATAGCCGGAGATGCCGACAATGCGGTGTTGCTGCCCGAGCAGGTACAGCGTTTCGGTCGTCTCTTCAGTCAGGCAGACAATGCGCGTCGGATAGAGGTCGCTCATCGGCGAAGTGTCGCCGAATGGCAGGCTCCATCGCTGTAGGCTGGGCCCGACATTCAATGGCACAGGCCGCCGATAGCTGCATCCGGTGCACTCGGGGAGCATGTATACATACGCCCCTGCATGCTCGCAGACATGAAGCCAACTCACTTAGCCCGCCGGAAACCGACCTCGGAAGAGATCGATATCACCCCACGCGCGCAGGGCTTCCTCCGTCTGGCCGGACTCGCGGCCGCTTGCGCGCTGCTGCTCAGCTTCCACCAGGTCGTTGCGCAGCAGGTTCGCGAAGCGCCCATGCACCGCACGGCGCTGAGGACCGCAGCCCGCCCGATGGTGGCATTATGGTGTTCGGCAACAGCCGATGCCCGGGCGCGGACAAGGTGCGGCGACGGCGAGGTTCCGAACAATCTGTTGCTGCCGCCACTACCCGGACCTCCTGCGCGCCCGGCATTCCTGCATATGCAGGCGGCGGTGTCCGGTACCCGGTTTGCGGAGCACACCGAGACCCGATCTTCACGTTTGATGGAGTGAAATCATGCGCAACTCGAACCGCCCCTCCGGCCCCGGCAAGCCGACCAGCGAGCAGCGTGACATGGCGGACCAACGGGAAGAACTCGACGAGACTCTGACCAACCCGCAAGCGGGCAATCCGCGCGACGGCCGGGCGCCGACCCGCAACGAGCCCTCGCCGCAACCACGCAACCAGTCGGTTCCCAGGCCGCAAAGCGGTGACGACGAAAGCTGAAATCGCATCCAGCGGCCCGATTTAGGCCTGACTCCTTGTGGCACTTGGAAGAACGGGGCCTCGACGGCCCCGTTCGGGGTTAGCCGCGCAAGGCGCGGACAGTCACTTACATGCGATACATCTGACCGTCCTGCCAGCGGATCCGATCGCCCACGCGAAGGCCGTTGAGGTCGCGGAAGTCGAAGGTGCGGGAGGTGCCATCTTCAAAGCGGACGTCGACGCGGTAGACCTGCGATCCGCCGGCGCGGCTCTCCTCAATCTTGTGGCCCGCGAAACCGCCCGCGGCGGCCCCGCCGATCGTGGCCGCAGTCCGTCCGCTGCCACTGCCAACCTGGTTGCCCAGCACGCCACCGATCACGGCGCCCAGCACGGTCCCGGCTCCGGAAGCGCTTCCCGGTCGATCGACGAGCGAGATGTTGGTCACCTCGCCGTATTGCGTCGCTTCAGAGGCGGAAGGCGATTGCGTCACCGGGGCGACCGGGGCGGCTCCAGGATGGGTTGTCGAGCAGCCGGCGGCCAGGGCGAGCGCACAGGCGCCGACAGCGAGTGTGAAAGTTCGTGTCATCTTGATTCTCCTTGTCCTTTGGGAAAGCGATGGAGCCGGTGTGCGATGCGAGTCCCGGCGGAAACATGCTGATCGAAACGTTTGAGATTCGCAGCCGCGCCGTCCTGATTCCTGCGTCGGAGAGCGGTGTGACCACATGTGGGACGCGGCTGACGTCGACATCATCAGAAAGACGAAGCGGGACGGCTTTGCAGACAACGCTGCTGCCACCCTCACACGCTCACAATAGCGCCATGACTGCGCGACCCACCGTAATCAACACCCAGTCCTTCACCGATGGCAAGGCAGCGCTGACCCATGCCAGCACGATCTACGACAGCGGCATCGCCTATCTGCGGCAATCCCTCAACGAGTTCATTGCCGGGCGCGACTTCGAGAAGCGCGTGCGCGCCTGTTACCCGTTCGTGCGCGTGCAGACTCACACTGTGGCACGGGCCGACTCCCGCCTGAGCTATGGGTTTGTCGCCGGCCCCGGCACATTCGAGACGACACTCACCCGGCCCGATCTGTTCGGCGACTACTACCTCGAGCAGTTCACGCTGCTGCTCAAGAACCACGGCATGCCGATCGAGGTGGGCTTGTCGAGCCAGCCCATCCCCGTGCACTTTTCGTTTGCCGAGCACGATCACGTCGAAGGCTCGTTGAGCCCGCAGCGCCGCCTGCTGATGCGTGACCGCTTCGACCTGCCCGACCTCGCCGCGATGGATGACGGCATCGCCAACGGCACGCACGAACCCGCCATCCGGGAGCCACAGCCGCTGGCGCTGTTCACCGCCGCACGGGTGGACTATTCGCTGCACCGCCTCCGGCACTACACCGGCACGGCCCCGGAGCACTTCCAGAACTTCGTGCTGTTCACGAACTACCAGTTCTACATCGACGAGTTCGTGCGCCTGGGCCACGAACTGATGACCAAGGCTGCATCGCAAGGCGACCTGCTCGGGACCGAGCCGCAGCATGCACATCCGGGCGAGGACAGCGGATACGTCGCCTTTGTGGAACCGGGGAACGTCATCACGAGGCGGGCCGGATTGGCACCGCAGCCGAACGACGAGTTGGGCGCGACTCCGCCGCGCATGCCGCAGATGCCCGCCTATCACCTCATGCGACCCGATCGCAGCGGCATCACGATGGTGAACATCGGCGTCGGCCCGGCCAACGCCAAAACGATCACCGACCACATCGCGGTGCTGCGGCCGCATGCGTGGATCATGCTCGGCCATTGCGCCGGCCTTCGCACCACCCAGCAACTGGGCGACTACGTGCTCGCGCATGGCTACGTGCGTGAGGACCATGTGCTCGACGAGGAACTGCCGGTGTGGGTGCCGATCCCGGCGCTCGCCGAAATCCAGCTCGCGCTCGAGAAGGCGGTGGCGGACGTCACCGGATTCCAGGGCGCGGACCTCAAGCGCATCATGCGCACGGGCACGGTGGCGAGCACC
>DASTGE010000842.1:0-21337 GCA_035719405.1 Burkholderiaceae bacterium | reverse complement strand
ATCAGCCCGATCTCGTCGACCTGCGGCAACGCGTCGAGACGGGCCCATGCGCTGCGAAAGGCAAGTGCGGTAAAGCCGAGGCGGTTCATGCCGCTGTTCATCTTCAGGAACACATGGTGTCCCCGGCCCGTCTTGTGTGCGCTCAACCAGTCGATCTGCTCGTTGCAGTGGACCACATGCCACAGATCCAGCCGCGAGCACAGCTCCAGGTCGCGCGGCTCGAACACGCCTTCGAGCAAGAGCACGGGCCCGCGCCAGCCAAGGTCGCGCACGCGTTGCGCCTCGTCGAGGTCGAGCAGGGCGAAGCCGTCAGCACCACGCAGCGCCTCGTAGACCCGCTCAATGCCGTGCCCGTAAGCATTCGCCTTCACAACCGCCCACACACGGGCGTCGGGCGCGGCCTCGCGCGCCCGGTGAAGGTTGTGGGTCAGGGCATCGCCATGGATGATGGCTTCAATCGGGCGCGGCATGGAATGAGTATGCCGCACAGCGTCATTCGCACCCCCCGTGCTATAAACCCCGCCGCAAGGAGACACCTATCCCGATTTGTCTGAAGCGGCCGAAGGACCGGAGGCCTTCCGTCCTTCGGCCGGCGACGCCGCACGCATGAAAAAAGGCTTCTACACCATCATGTCGGCGCAGTTCTTCAGCTCGCTGGCCGACAACGCCTTGTTCGTCGCTGCGGTCGAGCTCCTGAAGACGTCGGGTGCGGCCGAGTGGCAGCGAGCCGCCCTCGTTCCCATGTTCGCCCTGTTCTACGTCGTGCTCGCGCCATTTGTCGGCGCCTTTGCCGATGCGACACCCAAGGGCAAGGTGATGTTCATCTCGAACGCCATCAAGGTGGTCGGATGTCTGATGATGTTGTTCGGCACGCACCCGCTGATGGCCTACGCGATCGTCGGGCTGGGTGCGGCGGCTTACTCGCCGGCGAAGTACGGCATCCTGACGGAACTGCTGCCTCCGTCGCAACTGGTGAAGGCCAACGGCTGGATCGAGGGCTTGACCATCGGTTCGATCATCCTCGGCGTGCTGCTGGGCGGTCAGCTCGTCGGCCGCGCGATTTCGTCGTACCTGCTGCACTTCGATGTCCCGATGATCGACACCGGGATCAACACCCCGCCCGAGGCCGCCATCGCGACGCTCATCGTGCTGTATGTGATTGCCGCGCTGTTCAACCTGCGCATTCCGCGCACGGAGGCGCCATTGCAGCCGCTGGCCCACAACCTCATGGTGCTGGTACGCGACTTCTCGCACTGCAACGCCCGCCTGTGGAACGACAGGCTCGGCCAGATCTCGCTCGCGACGACGACCCTTTTCTGGGGTGTCTCCGGCAACCTGCGCTATATCGTCCTCGCCTGGGCCGCGGCCGCGTTGGGGTACAGCACGACGCAGGCGTCCTCGCTGGTCGGGGTCGTCGCGATCGGCACCGCCGCCGGCGCGATCGTGGCCTCGGTGTTGATGCGGCTGGACCACGCCACGGGCGTCATCCCGCTGGGGATCGCAATGGGGTTGCTGGTCATCGCGATGAACTTCATCCACTCCGTCTGGGCGGCGGCGCCTTTCCTCATCCTGCTCGGCGGGCTGGGCGGCTTCCTGGTCGTGCCGATGAACGCATTGCTTCAACACCGGGGACACAACCTGATGGGCGCGGGCCGATCGATTGCGGTGCAGAACTTCAACGAGCAGGCGGCGATCCTCGGACTCGGTGCGTTCTACACCGGCATGACCCGGCTGGGAATGTCGGCGTTCGGGGCCATCACTCTGTTCGGCATTGCCGTTGCCTCAACCATGTGGCTGATCGGGCGATGGCATGCGGGCAACCGTGTAAAGCATCGCGACGAGCTCGAGCGCCTGCTGGCCATCGCGAGGTCGGACAGGCACTGAGCCGAGTCCGGCATTACCTTCGGCCCTGCACGACAGCGGGGCAGGCGGCATGAATTACGAAGCCCACGTGCAGGTAGGCACCACTCTCACAACCCACCGCTCGCCGTTTCTCCTCCCGGCATTGGCACTGACCTTCAACGCCTTTGTCTGGGGTGTGTTGTGGTGGCCGTTCCGACAAATGCAGGCGCTTGGTCTGCACCCGCTGTGGTGTACCTGTCTCGTGTATGCCATGGCAGTGGTCGTGATCGGCATGGCAAGGCCTGGCGCCTGGGCGGGATTGCGGCGCGCACCTTCGCTGTGGGTGGTCGTGCTCGCCTCGGGGGGCACCAACGCCGCCTTCAACTGGGCGGTGAGCACCGGCGATGTGGTCCGGGTCGTGCTGCTGTTCTACCTGATGCCGCTGTGGGCGGTGCTGCTTGCCCGGTGGCTGCTCAACGAGCCGATCACACCGGCCTCAATCGCCCGTGTGGCGCTCGCGCTCGCCGGCGCGGCAGTGGTGCTTTGGCCGGAAGAAGGTGGATGGCCGTGGCCACGTGACCTCCCGGATACGCTGGCAATCATCGGCGGCTTGTGCTTCGCACTCAACAACGTGATGCTTCGAAGAGAGGCCGGACGTCCCAATGAAGCGCGAGCGCTCGCCATGTTCACTGGCGGGGCACTGGTCGCGGGCACGGTGGCTGCGCTCCTGGGGCCGGGCAACGGTGTTCCATGGCCGTCGTTTTCGACCGCATGGTTCGCCCCGGCGCTGGCGCTGGGCGCCGTGTTCCTGTTGAGCAACCTCGCCCTTCAGTTCGGCGCGGCGCGCCTGCCGGCACATGCCACGGCGGTAATCATGATGAGCGAGGTGCTGTTCGCATCAGTGTCCGCCCTGGCGCTGGGCGGGGGAAGGCTCAATGTGGATCTGGCCTTGGGAGGTGCTGCGATCGTTACGGCGGCGTTGCTTGCAGCCCGGCAGAGATAGCCGTGGCCGTGTCATCGGACGCAGGCGCGTCTGTCGCACGGCGGCAGAACGCCGGTGTGACGCGTTTCGGAGTGTGCCCTTTCAGTCCTCTCGGCGAGCTGACTCTCGAGGTGACGGGTGATGGCTGGGGCATCGCCAGGTTCGCGTCGAGCTCGCGCAGGACGTGCATCGGATCGATCGGGCGCATCATCCATGCCATTGCGCCCTCCGGCGCCTGCGCACCGATGAACACCGTATCGTGTGCCCGTTGGGCCGTAACCACCGCGTCCACGACACCCGGAATGTCGGCATCCGCGACGATGAAGCGCGCATCGTCGATCGAAGGCGCGTGCTCATAAGTGGGATCACGGTCGCCGATGAGGCGAAAGTACGAGGCGAGCGCCGCGCGCTCGAAATCACTGAATCCTTCCAGAGCCACTGGATAGCGGCTGCGGATCGCGGTAGCCATGAGCTTGTCTTTCGTTCTCTGTCGTCCTTAGCTGCCGTCACTCGTCGCCACTTTGGTGCTGCTGCCGCTTCTCGATCAGGCGTCTCATTGTTCGGCGCCCTTCACCTGCCGGTCAATGCGCGAGCGCCCTTGAAACGTGGGGGGAGCGCGCTGTGCGGCCAACTTTCATGAGTCGGTGCGACGCACCCCAGATGATGGAAATGGAGCCGCTATCATCGCGGCGCATCGCACCGCTGGACTGCGAGGTTGCGGCGTTTCCAAGTGGGCGTGTATTTCCACATTAACATCATCTGGCGTCCGCCGTGCCGGAGCACGAGCTTGCAGGCGGACAATAGCGCGCTTGCCAGCAGGAGAACCCATGTTCCAGCACGTCGAGCCCTACGCCGGCGATCCGATCCTCTCGCTCAACGAGGACTTCCAGCGCGACCCGCGGCCGAACAAGATCAACCTTTCGATCGGCATCTATTTCGATGACGACAGCCGCATCCCGGTGCTCCAGGCCGTGCGTCGGGCAGAGCAGCAGGTCATTGCCAGGAACGGGCCGAAGCCCTACCTGCCGATGGAGGGCGCCGCCAACTTCCGCGCCGCCGTGCAGCAATTGCTCTTCGGGCCGGACCATGAGGCCTTGCGTTCGCAGCGCGTGGCAACGATCCAGTCGGTGGGGTCCAGCGGTGGATTGAAGGTGGGCGCCGATTTCCTGCGCCGCTACTTTCCCGAAAGCCAGGCCTGGGTCAGCGACCCGACGTGGGACAACCACCGGTCGATATTCGAAGGCGCGGGAATCACGGTTCACACATATCCGTACTACGACCAGACAACCGGCGGGCTGAAGTTCGATGCCATGCGCTCGACGCTTGCTGCCCTGCCACCCAGGAGCATCGTGCTGCTGCACGCCTGCTGCCACAACCCCACGGGCGTCGACCTGACGCCTGCCCAGTGGGACGAGTTGATTCCGCTCCTGCGCGAGCGCGAACTGCTGCCGTACGTCGACCTCACCTACCAGGGCTTCGGCGACGGCATCGCCGAGGACGCGTATGCCGTGCGCGCACTGGCCGACGCGGGCGTGAGTTTCTTCGTGGCCAACTCTTTCTCCAAGAGCATGAGCGTGTACGGCGAGCGTGTCGGCGCGTTGAGCGTGGTATGTCCCGATGCGCAGCAAGCCGAGAGTGTGCTCGGGCAACTGAAGTTCACCGTGCGACGCAATTACTCGAGCCCGCCCATTCATGGCGGGCAGATCGTCGCCGCGGTGCTGACGGATCCAGAGCTGCGCCCGATGTGGGAGCGCGAGTTGGCGGCGATGCGCGAGCGCATCATTGCGATGCGAAGGACACTGCATGGCGTGCTCGTGCAAAAGATGCCCGCTCGAAACTTCGACTACTTCCTGACACAACGCGGCATGTTCAGCTACACGGGCCTGACGCCTGGGCAGGTCGACCGTTTGCGCGAGGAACACGGGGTCTACCTGGTGCGATCAGGGCGAATCTGCGTCGCCGGGCTGAACTCGCACAACGTCGAGCCGGCAGCACAGGCGATGGCAGCCGTGATGGCAACCGTGATGACAGAGGGCTGAAGATTCGGCAACCGGCCGCGCCCATGACGCTGTTCCTGCTCAAGCGCGTCGTGGCCTTGGCCATGACGCTTGCCGTTGCGTCGGCGATCGTGTTCGCGGTGCTCGAGTTGCTGCCCGGCAATGCGGCGGAGCTGATCCTTGGCGTCAACGCGACGCCCGAAGCAGTGCATGCGCTCGAGACCCGTCTGGGCCTGGACCGGCCGCCTTTCGGGCGTTACCTTCATTGGGTGGCCGGGCTGTTGCAGGGGCAGACTGCGGTCAGCGTTTCGTACGACACACCTGTCTCGCAACTCATCGCAGAGCGCCTGCAGGTCACTCTGCCCCTTGCACTGATGGCCATGGCGCTGACGACCGTGCTCGCGCTCGGCCTCGGCGTCTATGCGGCGTCCCGACACAAGCGCCTTGGCGATGTCGGCGTGATGGCGCTCAGCCAGGCCGGCATCGCGATCCCGAACTTCTGGTTTGCGATCCTGCTGATCCTGGTGTTCGCCGTGCAACTGCAATGGGTGTCGGCCGGCGGATTTCCCGGATGGGACGAAGGCTGGTGGCCAGCGTTCAAGGCCCTGGTGCTGCCGGCGGTTTCGCTCGCCGTGGTGCAGGCAGCCATCCTTGCGCGGGTCACGCGGTCGGCTGTGCTGGAGGTGATGCGCGAAGACTTCGTGCGCACGGCGCGTGCAAAAGGCTTGAGCAGGCGCGCGGTGCTGTGGCGCCACGTGCTTCGCAACGCGATGGTTCCGGTGCTCACGATCATGGGGCTGCAGTTCGCGAACCTGATCACCGGAACGATCGTCGTCGAGAACGTCTTCGTGCTGCCGGGCATCGGGAGGCTGGTTTTCCAGGCCATCGCCAACCGCGACCTCGTCGTGGTACGCGATGTGGTGATGCTGCTGGCGGCATCGGTGGTGATGATCAACTTCGTCGTTGACGTGCTGTATGCCGTCGTGGATCCGCGGCTTCGGGCAGGGGGTTGAATCCGCCACATGAGCCGCAGCGATTCCTTTGCCCGCCGCGCCCTCGCTCATCGAAGCTTCGTGGCGGGCGGCGTCCTCGTTGCACTGATGCTGCTCGCGGCCTTGGTGTCTCTCATGTGGTCGCCCTATCCGCCTGGGGAGATCGACGTGCCCCACAAACTGGAGCCGCCCTCGGCGGTGCACTGGCTGGGCACCGACAGCCTCGGGCGCGACATCGCCTCACAGCTTCTCGTCGGCGCGCAGAACAGCATCGCCGTAGGCGTGATCGCAGTCGGGATCGGGATGGCGGTAGGCGTGACGCTCGGCTGCATCGCCTCGGCCAGGCGCGGGTGGGTGGAGGAACTGGTGATGCGCGCCGCCGACTTCACCTTCGCCTTCCCGGCATTGCTGATGGCCATCATGCTGACCGCCATCTACGGCCCTGGACTCGTCATGTCGATCGTGGCAATCGGCATCTTCAACGTTCCCGTGTTTGCTCGGGTGACGCGGGGCTCGGCCAATGCCGTGTGGGCGCGCGAATACGTGCTTGCGGCACGGGCGTGCGGCAAAGGTCCCTGGCGCATCACGATCGAGCACGTGCTGCCCAACATCTCGGCCGTGCTGATCGTGCAGGCGACCGTTCTGTTCGCGGTCGCAATCCTTGCGGAGGCCGCGTTGAGTTATCTCGGGCTCGGGACGCAGCCGCCTCGACCAAGTTGGGGCCGCATGCTCAACGAGGCTCAGGCGCAGTTGTTCGTGGCGCCGAGGCTTGCAATCTATCCGGGCGTGACGATCGCGCTGGCAGTGCTGGGGCTGAACCTCGTGGGCGACGGGCTGAGGGATCTGCTGGATCCCAAGCTGGCGAGAAGCCGATGAGACCATTTGCCGGACAGACGTGACGCGCCCTCTCCTCGAAGTCACGAACCTGCGCGTGACGCTCCCCACTTCGCGGGGCGAGGCCGACGCTCTGCGTGAGGTTTCCTTCTCGCTCGACCGCGGAGACACCGTCGGGCTGATCGGCGAATCCGGCTGTGGCAAGTCCATGACGGCGCTCGCGCTGATGGGACTGCTGCCCGAGAGTGCCAGGGCGCAGGGCAGCATCCGTTTCGACGGGACCGAACTCACTGCCCTTGACGACGAGGCGATGGCCCGGCTGCGTGGCGATCGCATTGCCATGGTGTTCCAGGAGCCGATGACCGCGCTCAATCCGCTGCACACCATCGGGCGGCAGATCGCCGAACCCTTGCGGCTTCATCGCGGCGTGGGCGCACGCGAAGCGCGCGCAGAGGCATTGCGCCTGCTCGAACGGGTGCATCTGCCCGATGCGCGACACCGCCTCGATGCATGGCCGCACCAGCTCTCCGGAGGCCAGCGCCAGCGTGTGGGGATCGCCATCGCGCTGGCCTGCGGCCCGGAGTTGCTGATCGCGGACGAGCCCACCACGTCCTTGGACGTCACGATCCAGCGCGAGATCCTCGACCTGATCACCGATCTCGTGGATACCGAGCGGATGGCCCTGCTGCTCATCAGCCACGATCTCGGCGTCATGGCGGCCACTGTCCGACGCATACTCGTGATGTACGGCGGCTCCGTGGTCGAGGACGGGCCGACCGGCGAGGTCTTCGGCCGGCTGTCGCATCCGTACACGCGCGGCCTTTTTGCCGCACGCCCGCGCCTGGGGCTGCCTCGCGGCACCCGGCTCGCGACCATCCCCGGGCGGGTGCCGGAGATCGTCGATGTGCCGCACGGGTGCCCATTCGCCGATCGGTGCGGCTTTGTGATCGACGACTGCCGCAAGGCACTACCCGCCCCGTACACGGTGGGCCCGCACCATGCGGCGCGCTGCATTCGCGTGGACCGCGTGCTTTCGACGCCCATCACGGAAGGGCTGGTGAGATGACCGACGAGGCCCCTCTGCTCAAAGTGCGCGGTCTGTCACGCCATTACCGCCTGCCACGCCGTGGGCTGTTCGAAGCACCTCCAGTGGTCAAGGCGCTGGATGACGTGAGCTTCACTCTCAAGGCGGGACGCAACCTGGGCATCGTGGGCGAATCGGGATCGGGCAAATCCACGCTTGGCCGTCTCGTCATGGCGCTGGAGACGCCTGACGCAGGGCAGGTGTTGTTCGAAGGGCAGGATCTGCACGCGCTGAAGCCCGAAGCGCTGCGCCGCGCGCGCGCCCGGTTCCAGATGGTGTTCCAGGACCCGTATGGCTCGCTCGATCCGCGTCGAACTGTCGAACGGATCATCTCGGAGCCGCTGGATGCCTTGTTCCCGGCGAGCCCCGACGAGCGTCGAGAGCGCGTTGCCGACGCCCTCGACACGGTCGGGCTGCGTTCCGGCGACCTCCGCAAGTATCCGCACGAGTTCTCGGGCGGACAGCGCCAGCGCATTGCAATCGCGCGAGCGCTGATCACACGACCCAGGCTCATCGTCGCGGACGAACCCGTGAGTGCGCTGGACGTTTCCGTGCAGGCGCAGGTGCTCAACCTCATGCAGGACCTGCAGGACCGCCACGGCCTGAGCTATCTATTCATCAGCCACGACCTCGCAGTCGTGGGACTGTTGTGCGACGAGATCGCGGTGATGCGGCAAGGCATGCTCGTCGAGCGCGGCTCACCCGTGCAGCTATTCGAAGCCGCGCAGCATCCCTACACGCGTGCGTTGCTCGATGCGGTGCCTGGCAACGGACCGCGCCCTCGCGTTCAAAATCGCTCCATCACAGCCCAAGGAGTCCAGCCATGAGGATCAACCGCCGTGATGTGATCACGCTGGCCGCCACCGTGCTGCTCGGCACCGCGGCGACACCGCCGGCCGACGCGCAAGGCCGCAAGGACAGGGCCGTGATCGCGATGGTGCTGGAGCCGCCGGGGCTGGACCCAACCGCAGGCGCGGCGGCTGCGATCGGCGAGATCGTCCACTACAACATCCTTGAAGGGCTGACCAAGATCAACATGGACGGCAGCGTGACGCCGCTGCTGGCCGAGAACTGGTCAGTGGAGCCTGACGGCAAGACATACACCTTCAGGCTGCGCAAGGGCGTGAAGTTCCAGGACGGCGAGGCTTTCGATGCGGGCGCAGTGAAGTTCAGCTTCGAGCGCGCCAAGGCGGAGGGCTCGACCAACAAGGCCAAGAAGGGGGTGTTCGACAACATCGCTCGCATCGATACGCCTGATGCCTACACCGTCATCCTCACGTTGAGCAACGCCGACGCGACCATCCCTTTCCGCCTCGGCGAAAACACTGCGGTGATCCTGAGTCCCAAGAGCGCGACGGGCACGGCGACCAAGCCGGTGGGTACAGGGCCTTATCGCTTCGAGAGCTGGGCCAAGGGCTCCTCGGCCACGCTCACGAAGTGGTACGGCTTCCGCAACGCAGCCGCAGTCAAACTGAACAAGGTGACCTTTCGCTTCATCAATGATCCTGCTGCGCGCGTAGCGGCATTGTTGGCGGGCGATGTCGACGCCGTGCCGCGCATGGACAACCCGCAGGCCGTCGGGCAGTTCAGGAACGACGCACGCTTCACGATGCAGATCGGGAACACGGCCGGCAAGGGCATCATGACGATCAACAATCGGCGCAAGCCCTTCGACGACGTGCGCGTGCGGCGCGCGCTGGCGCATGCGATCGACCGCAAGGCCTTCATCGACGGCGTGCTCGATGGATTGGGCAAGCCCATCGGCAGCCACTTCGCCCCGACCGATGCCGGCTATGTGGACCTGACCGACATGTACCCCTACGACCCTGAGAAGGCCAAGGCGCTGCTGAAGGAAGCCGGCGTGCAGACGCCGCTGAACGTGACGCTGACGCTGCCGCCGCCGCAATATGCGCGCAAGGGCGGCGAGGTGGTGGCGGCGATGCTGGCCAAGGTGGGCATCAACGCGAAGATCGAGAACGTCGAATGGGCGCAGTGGTTGAGCGGGCCCTTCAAGGGCAACTTCGAACTGACCCTCATCAACCACGTCGAACCCCTCGACTACATGCAGTACGCCAACCCTTCGTACTACTGGGGCTACGACAGCAAGCCCTTCCGCGACCTGGCGGCAAGGCATGCGGCCGAGACGAACCCCAACGAACGGCAGCGCCTGTTCGCCGAGATGCAGAAGATGATCGCCACCGACTGCGTCAATGCTTTCATCTTCAATCCGTCCCAGGTCGCGATCGCGAAGAAGGGCCTGAAAGGGCTTTGGTACAGCTCGCCGATCTTCGCCAACGACATGGCTGCCGTGAGCTGGCAATGACCGCGCTGCACGACCTCGGCGCCGTCGAGCTGCTGCGGCTGTATCGCGAGAAGGCGCTGTCGCCAGTCGAGGTGACACACGACGTGCTGGCGCACATCGGGCAATGGGAGCCGCGGCTGAAGGCCACGTATGCCCTCGATGCCGAAGCCGCACTCGATCTCGCGCGGGCTTCCGAGCAACGCTGGCTCAAGGGTGAGGCGCTCGCGCTCGATGGCGTGCCGGTGACGATCAAGGAGAACATCGCCACCAAGGGCGTGCCGGTTCCGATGGGCACGGCAGCGACCGAGCTGACGACCGCCCCGGAGGACGCACCACCCGCTGCACGACTGAGGGAGGCGGGCGCGGTGATCCTTTGCAAGACCACCATGCCCGACTACGGGATGCTCTCTTCGGGACTGTCGAGCTTCCATCCGCTCACACGCAATCCATGGGACCTCAGCAAGACGGCGGGGGGCTCGAGCGCCGGTGCGGCAGCGGCAGCCGCAGCCGGATACGGACCGCTCCACCTTGGCACCGACATCGGCGGCTCGCTGCGCCTGCCTGCCGGCTGGTGCGGCATCTTCACGCTCAAGCCCAGCCTGGGCCGCGTCCCGATCAAGCCGCCCTACGCGGGCCGTGTTGCCGGCCCGATGACGCGCACCGTCGCCGACGCCGCGCTGATGATATCCGTGCTCTCCCGGCCCGATTGGCGCGACGCGACGAGCCTGCCGTCCCACGACATTGCATGGTCCGCGCTCGATCGGCCCGTCCGTGGCCTGCGCATCGGTGTCCTGATGGATGCGGGATGGGGGCTCAACGTCGACGTCGAGATCGCCTGTGCTGTCGAGTCGGCGGCGCGCTCCCTCGAACGCGAGGGCGCGATCGTCGAGCCAATGCCGCCCTTCGGCCTGCGCTCGCACATCGACGGCATGGATCGTTTCTGGCGCATGCGCTCCTGGCTGGACATCAGGGCGCTGCCCGCGGAACGTCAGGCAAAGGTGCTGCCGTATATCAGGGCCTGGGTTGCGAGCGCGGCCACGCTGACGGCCGCTGACGTCTTCGACGGCTACAGCCAGATGGCCGCCATGCGTGACGCCGCCGTAGCCGCATGCCATCCATACGACTTCGTGATCTCACCCGTCAGCCCGGTGCCCGCGTTCGCCGCCGGGCTCGCAAGTCCCATCGACGATCCCGAGCGGCCGTTCGAGCACATCGGCTTCACCTTGCCTTTCAACATGAGTGAACAGCCTGCCGCATCCATCAACTGCGGCTACACCGCGACGGGCCTGCCCATCGGGCTGCAGATCATCGGTCAGCGTCATGACGACATTGGCGTGCTGCGGCTGGCGGCGGCATTCGAAGGCATCCGTCCGGCGCAGCGTCCGTGGCCAACTCCTTAGGATCGGCCTTCAGGCAAACTCGGGGGACGCCTGACAACGGGGAATGGGCTGATGCACGGCAGTACAGGGCAAGACGTTCGAGGCAACCCGGTCGGCAGCCATGAGGGCGATGCCCTCGAAGCTGCCGAGCGTGCGCTGTGGCGCATGATGTCGTTCTACGACACACCCCTGGCCGATCTGGACGCGGCCATTGCGACAGACCCTCATTGGCTGCTGCCGCGCGTGATGAAAGCAGGCTTCCTATTGAGCCTCACCGAGCCGTCGCAGGTGCCGGAAGCGCGCCGCCTTCTCGAAGATGCGGAGGGTTTGGAAGCCGACGCCCCGCCACGCGAACGCGCGCACTTCGCCGCCACTGTCCAGGTGCTCGAAGGCCGCTGGCATGCAGCGAGCGACACCTGGGATGATCTGCTTGTCGAACATCCTCGGGACGCGCTGGCACTGCAGTGGGGTCAGCTGTGGGACTTCTACCGCGGCGATGCCGCGGGCCTGCGCCTGCGCCCCGCACGCTCGTTGCCGGAGTGGGACGAGTCCGATCCGCTGTATTCGTTTGTGCTCGGCCTGTATGCATTCGGGCTGGAGGAATGCAATCTCTATCCCGAGGCCGAGGACGTCGGCAGGCGGGCCTTGAGCGGCGAGGCGACCGTTCCGTGGGCGGTGCATGCCGTCGCGCATGTCATGGAGATGCAAGGCCGCTTCGATGAAGGCGCGACCTGGTTGCGGCAGCATCAGCCCAAGTGGTCCGAACGGAACGGCTTCGCGGGTCACCTTTGGTGGCATCTCGGGCTGTTCCGTCTCGAAGGACTCGACGAGGCCGGCGTGCTGCGCCTGCTCGACGCCCACCTGAGCGGGGATGCGCTGCAGATCACGCTTCAACGGGTGGACGCGGCCTCCCTTCTGTGGCGTCTTGCGCTGCTGGACATCGACGTTCGCTCCCGCTTCGCGTCGCTGGTCGCAGCGTGGCCCATGCACGACGACGAGGCGGGCCACTACGCGTTCAATGACCTGCATGTGTTGATGGCCCTCACCGGCGCGGGAGAGATGGCAAGCAGCGATCGCTGGCTTGCCCGCTGCGCCGAACGCGCCATGCAGCCAGAGGACGCCCGCCGTGCCAATCATGCGATGGCACGTGAAGTGGGTCTGCCGCTGATGCGCGGGCTCCTCGCGTTCGCTCGCGACGAGCATGAAGTTGCGGTGCAGACCCTTTATTCCGCGCGTCGCGTCGCCCAGCGTTTTGGCGGAAGCCATGCACAGAGAGACGTGATCGATCAGACACTTCTGGCCGCTTGTGCAGGCGGCGGGCTGAAGTCGATGGGGCGCGCGCTCATCAACGAACGCCGGATGGCCAAGCCGCTGACCCCGTTGACGCGCCACTGGGCATCGCGCCTTGACCTGCCGGAAAGCGCCTTGGCATGAGGAAACCCTCGACGCGCAAGGAGCGCGACGACGCGATCAGGACGCTGGACGAGCAGATCGCCGACCAGCTGGCCGAAAGCGAGCGCAACGGCGAGCTGCACCGCGCGCCGAGCTGGGGCAAACCGCTGGACCTGCACGACGGCTACCAGCAGACGCCCGAGGAGCTGCGCATGGGCTTCAAGATCCTCAAAGATGCGGGCGTGGTGCCGCATGAGGTCGAGATGCTGCGGGAGATCGCGGTGCTGAAGGAACAGCTTGACGGATGCACGGACGAACGCGAGGCCGCAGCGCTGAAGCAGCGAATCGCGAATCTGCAGCAGGCGGTGGCGCTGAGGCTGGAGAAGCTGGCGGGGTCGAGGTCGCTGTAGTCGCCGCGCGGCAGCCAGCCCGTTTTCTCACCGCGCCGACAACGCCTCCCAACGTTCCAGCGTGGCCATCAGCTCGTCCTCGATCTGCGCATAGCGCGCCTGCAGTTCAGGCACGCGCTGCGGCTCCTCGGTGTACAGCTCGCTGCTCGCGAGCCGCTCGCCGATGGCCTTCTGCTCGGCCTCGAGCGCCTCGATGCGCGAGGGCAGCTCCTGCAGTTCGCGCTGCTCCCGGTAGCTGAGTTTGCGCGACTCGGTGGTCGACGGCCGAGGTGCGGCAGGTGTGGACGCTGGAGCCGGCCTGGGCGCAGCAGCCGCCACCACCGTTGCGGCCCGCGAACGCTCGCGCTGCAGCTTCCAGTCTTCGTAACCACCTTCGTACTCGCGCCAGCGACCCGGGCTGACATCGCCCTCCCACGCGATCGTGCTCGTGACCACGTTGTCGAGAAAGCGCCGGTCGTGACTCACGAGGAAGACCGTCCCCGCATAGGACTGGAGCAGCTCCTCCAGCAGCTCCAGCGTGTCGATGTCGAGGTCGTTGGTCGGCTCGTCGAGTACGAGCACATTGGCCGGCAGCGCGAACAGGCGCGCCAGCAGCAACCGGTTGCGCTCGCCGCCGGAGAGGGTCCGCACCGGCGAGTTGGCGCGTTGTGGCGCGAAGAGGAAGTCGCCGAGATAGCTCATCACATGCTTGCGCTGGCCGCCGATCTCCACCCATTCACTGCCCGGACTGATGGTGTCGGCCAGTGTTGCGTCGAGGTCGAGCCCACTGCGCATCTGGTCGAAGTAGGCGACGCTCATGTTCGTGCCCCGACGGACCGAGCCGGAGCTGGGCTCCAACTCGCCAAGGATCAGCTTCAGCAGAGAGGTCTTGCCTGCGCCGTTGGGCCCGATGATGCCGACCTTGTCGCCTCGCAGGATGGTTGCGGTGAAGTCCTCGACGATGGGCTTGTCGCCGAAGCGCAGCGAGACGCGGTTCAGCTCCGCCACGATCTTGCCGCTCGGCGTGCCCGCATCCAGCTCCAGCCGCACCTGGCCCAGTTGCTCCCGCCGCCTTGCCCGCTCCTCGCGAAGGCGCATGAGACGCGCCACACGGCTGACGCTTCGTGTGCGACGCGCCTCGACACCCTTGCGTATCCAGACCTCTTCCTGCGCCAGCAGCTTGTCGGCGCGGGCGGCCGCCAGCGCCTCGGCCTCCAGCTCGCGCTGCTTCGCCGCTTCGAAGGCGGCGAAGTTGCCGGGATAGCTGCGCAACTGGCCACGGTCCAACTCGACGATGCGCGTGGCCACGGCATCGATGAAGGCACGATCGTGCGAGATCAGCACCAGCCCACCCCGGAAGTCGAGGAGCAACTGCTGCAGCCATTCGATGGCGTCGAGGTCGAGGTGGTTCGTCGGCTCGTCCAGCAGCAGGACGTCCGGTGCAGCGACCAGCGCCTGCGCGAGCGCGACCCGCTTCTTCGTGCCGCCTGACAATGCCTCGACGCGGGCATCGGGATCGAGCACGAGGCGGTGCAAGGTCTCCTCGACGCGCTGCTCCCAGGTCCAGCCGCCGAGCGCCTCGATACGGCTCTGCAGCGCGTCCAGATCGTCGCCCGGGTTGTGCGCCTCGTACCGTGCACGCAGCGCCTTGGCTTCGGCCACGCCCTCGCTGACGGCCTCGAAGACGCTGTGTCCTGGCTCGAACAAAGGCTCCTGAGGTACGTAGAACCGGCGCACGCCCTGCTGAACCTGCAGCACGCCATCGTCGGGCTTCTCGATCCCCGCCAGAATCTTCAGAAGCGACGACTTGCCCGCCCCGTTTCGGCCGATCAGCCCGACCCGCTCGCCCGGGTCCAAGGCGAGCGACGCACCGTCGAGCAGGGGCACATGGCCATACGCGAGGTGGGCGTCGACGAGCGTGATGAGGGCCATGGGCGCAGCAACCGGCGAAAAGGGAAGGCTGGGATTGTGGACCCTGCGTCGCGGCGCGTGGGAAGCCCACTACGCAGCGCGAGTCCAGCTTTGTCAGTGAAGCGCCGCCTCTAACGCATCGATGAACATCTTCGCCACCGGGAAGCCGATCTGCTGCTCGATTTCCTGGAAGCAGGTCGGGCTGGTGACGTTGATTTCCGTCAGGCAGTCGCCGATCACGTCAATGCCCGCAAGAAGCAGCCCGCGTGACGCAAGCACCTTGCCGAGCGCGGCCGCGATCTCGCGGTCGCGCGCCGAAAGCGGCTGGGCCACGCCTTTGCCCCCGGCCGCAAGGTTGCCGCGGATCTCGCTGCCTTGGGGGATGCGCGCCAGGCAGTAAGGCACTGGCTCACCGCCGATCACCAGCACACGCTTGTCGCCGTCGACGATCTCGGGCAGATAGCGTTGCGCCATCACGGTCTGTGTGCCGTGCCGGTTCAGCGTCTCGGTGATGGAGCCTAGGTTGAGGCCGTCCGGACCGACGCGGAAGATGCCCATGCCGCCCATGCCGTCCAGCGGCTTGAGAATGATGTCGCGGTGCTCGGCGTGGAAGGCGCGAATCGCTTGCGGGTCGCGCGTCACGAGGGTCGGGCCGATGAACTGCGGAAACTCCAGAATGGCCAGCTTCTCGGGATGGTCGCGCAAGGCCCGGGGCTTGTTGAACACCCGGGCGCCTTCGCGCTCAGCCTGCTCGAGCAGATGCGTGGCATAGAAGTATTCGCTGTCGAACGGAGGATCCTTGCGCATCAGCACGGCGGCGAAGGATGCGAGGTTGCGCGTCGCCTCCTCCTCGGCCCCGAACCAGTCGTGCGCGTCCCCCGTGAGGGAGATTCGCCGGCACCGGGCATTGACCATGACGCCGCGTTGCCAATGCAGATGGAACGGCTCGCAGGCCCAGATGACATGGCCTCGTGACGCCGCCTCCCGGATCATCGCAAAGGTCGTGTCCTTGTAGGTCTTGAAGCCTTCCAACGGGTCGGCAACGAACAGCAGATCCATCTCAAACGCTCCGTGCGCGGGGGTCGACAGTGAAACCTCAGATCTCCACCTTGCTCCCCAGTTCGACCACGCGGTTGGCGGGCAGGTTCAGGAAGTCGGCGGCGGCCGCAGCATTGCGGTGCATGCTGGCGAAGAGTTTCTCCCGCCACAGCGCCATGCCTGCCGCGATCGTCGGGACGACCACGTCGCGCGAAAGGAAGTAGCTTGTTTCCATGTCGTCGAGCTGCACGCCTCGGCCCTGCAACAGCTTCAAGGCCTCGGGCACGTCAGGATCATTCTTGAAGCCGAAGCTCAACGTCACCGCCCAGCAGGCGTGCCCCAGCGGCTCGATCTGAACACGCTTGTTGAAACCGATCCACGGCACCTCGTGATGCTTCACGTGCACGAACAGGTTCTGCTCATGCAGCACCTTGTTGTGCTTGAGGTTGTGCATCATCGCGTTGGGTGCAAGCCCGGGCTCGCTCACGAGGAAGACTGCGGTGCCAGTCACGCGGACGGGCGGGTTGACGAAGACGGCATCGAGAAAGCTCTTGAGGTCGATCGCCTCGTCGCGCAGGCGCTCATGCAGCAGCGCCCGGCCCTGCCGCCAGGTGAGCATGAGCATGAACATCGCAGCGCCGATGACCAGCGGGAACCAGCCGCCGCCCAACAGCTTGAGCATGTTGGAGGCAAAGAAGGTCACGTCGATCACGAAGAAGCAGCCGGTGGACAGCACGCACAATGCCAGCGGGTAGCCCCAGCCGTAGCGGATCACGAAGAAGGTCATGATGGTCGTGATGGTCATGTCCAGCGTCACCGCGATCCCGTAGGCGCTCGCCAGCCGTGACGATGAGCCGAACAGCACCACCGCCAGCACGATGAAGACGTACAACCCCCAGTTCACGAAGGGCACGTAAATCTGCCCGGTGTCCCGCACGGACGTGTGGCGGATGCGCATTCGCGGCAGGAGGCCGAGTTGGATCGCCTGCTTGGTCACGGAGAACGCAGCCGAGATGAGTGCCTGCGAGGCAATCACCGCCGCCAGCGTCGCGAGCAGCAGCAGCGGAATGCCCGCCCAGTCAGGGGCCATGAGAAAGAAGGGATTCACCACGGCCTTGGGGTTGTCGAGCAGCATGGCGCCCTGGCCGAAGTAGTTGACGACCAGGGCCGGCATGACGATCGCGTACCACGCAATGCGGATCGGCAGCTTCCCGAAGTGCCCCATGTCGGCATACAGCGCTTCCCCGCCGGTGACCACGAGCACCACCGCGCCGAGTGCCACGAACGCGACCCAGCCGTGATGCAGGAAGAAGGCAATCGCATGGAGCGGATTGAGCGCGGAAAGCACCGCGGGGTTGTCGAAGATGTGCGGCAGCCCGAGCGCGACGAGCGTGGCGAACCACACCAGGGTGATCGGCCCGAATGCCTTGCCGATACCGCCCGTGCCGAAGCGCTGCGCAGCGAACAACGCCGTGAGCACGACCAGCGCGACGGGCACGATGAACTCGTTGAGCCCCGGCGCGACCACGCCGAGGCCTTCCACCGCACCCATCACGGAGATGGCCGGAGTGATGACGCCATCGCCATAGAAGATCGCGGTGCCGAACATGCCGGCGATCATCAGGACGCGCCGCAGCTGCGCCTTGTCTTTCACGGCCGTCGTGGCCAAGGCGAGCATCGCGATCAGCCCGCCCTCGCCGTTGTTGTCCGCCCGCAGTATCAGCAGCACGTATTTGAGCGAAACGACGACGGTGATGGTCCAGAAGATCAGCGACAGTACACCGAGGATGTTGTCGTGCGTCACTGGCACATGGCCGCCGTGAAACACTTCCTTCAGCGCATATAGCGGACTCGTACCGATGTCGCCATAAACGACACCCAGGGCGCCGAGCGTGAGCGCCGCGACGACGGCCGGACTGCGGTGGGGGGAAGAGGTCACCGGAAAGCAGCGCGCGAAGGTCCGCGCCGATCATCGAAAACCGACTATTGTGCCTGTCTCGCGCGTGTCTACGGGACCGCACCGAGACGGGCTGAGCAACTATCACCGGGCCGCCGAAGAGATCGCTGCTCGCCGGTGGCGCAAAGATCCACGCTACTCGTAGATTTCGGCGTCCGGGTCGGTGGCTTCCAGCTCGTAGCTGGCGGCGAGCATGGCCAGCCGGGCGATGACGCCGTACATGTAGAAGCGGTTTGGCGCGCTCGCGCCCGGCCGCTCGCCGGGGCGCGGCAAATGGCTGCTCTCTGCAAACGCCAGGGGGACGAAGCTGGCACCAGGGGAGTTCAGGTTCTCATCGATGCCGCGCTCGGCATGCACGCGGTAGAACCCGCCTACGACGTAGCGGTCGAGCATGTAGACCACGGGCTCGGCGACCGCATCGTTCATGCGCTCGTAAGTCGGCACGCCTTCCTGAATGAGCACCTCCGAGATCTCCTGGCCTTCCTTGGCGACGCTCATCTTGTTGCGCGTGCGCCGGCCCAGATCGTCCAGTTCCTTCGGGTCGCGGACCGTCATGATGCCCATCCCGTAGGTGCCGTTGTCGGCCTTGACGATGGCGAACGGCTTCTCGTTGATGCCGTACTCCTTGTACTTGCGGCGGATCTTGCCCAGCAGCGTCTCCACATGGCTCTTCACGCACTCGATGCCCGTGCCTTCCTGGAAGTTGACCTGGCCGCAGGATGCGAACATCGGGTTGATGAGCCACGGGTCCATGCCCAGCAGCTTGGCGAATTTCTTGGCGACTTCCTCGTAGGCCTCGAAGTGGTGCGTCTTGCGCCGCACCGCCCAGCCGGCGTGCAACGGCGGCAGCACGTACTGCTCGTGCAGGTTCTCCAGCACCTTGGGAATGCCGCCTGACAGGTCGTTGTTGAGCAGGATGGTGCAGGGGTCGAAGTCCTTCAGGCCCAGCCTTCCGCGGGTACGAAGCAGCGGCTCGAGCAACAACTCGGATCCGTCGGGCAGTCCGACGGGGGTCGGCTCCGTGACAGCGGGATCGAGGCTGCCAAGGCGAACATTGAGACCAGCCTGGAAGAAGATCTGCTTGAGCCGCTGTACGTTGGCGAGGTAGAACGTGTTGCGAGTGTGCTTCTCGGGAATGAGCAGCAGGTTCTTCGCCTCGGGACAGATCTTCTCGATCGCCGCCATGGCCGCCTGCACCGCCAGCGGCAACATCTCGTCGGTCAGGTTGTTCCAGCCGCCGGGGAACAGGTTGGTGTCGACGGGCGCCAATTTGAAGCCGGCGTTGCGCACGTCCACCGAGGTGTAGAACGGGGGCGTGTGCTCCATCCATTCGAGGCGGAACCAGCGCTCGATCGCCGGCATCGACTCGAGGATGCGCTGCTCCAGTTCGTTGATGGGGCCGGTGAGCGCGGTGATGAGATGCGGGACCATGACGCGGGCCTCGGAACGACTACAGGCGGAAACGGATTCTAGGATCTGGGGCAATCGCGTTGCCCGCAAGGGGCTGAAAGACGGGGGACGCGACCCAAGCAGAAAGGCCGCCCGAAGGCGGCCCGGCCCGAT
The DNA here is from genome assembly GCA_035719405.1 of Burkholderiaceae bacterium. Taxonomy (GTDB): domain Bacteria; phylum Pseudomonadota; class Gammaproteobacteria; order Burkholderiales; family Burkholderiaceae_C; genus CAMLIZ01. The sequence continues at coordinate 1,675 of DASTGE010000842.1, read as the reverse complement.
GAGTCGCGACTTCCATCAGCGGTGGTACGCCGTCTCCCCGTGCGCCGTGATGTCCAGACCTTCGCGCTCCATTTCCTCGGTCACACGCAGGCCGATCACGAGGTCGACGATCTTGTAGGCCACGAGCGACACCACGCCGGACCACACGATCGTCAGCAGCACTGCCTTCAGCTGGATCCACACCTGCGCGCCGATGGGGTTGGAGCCGACCGTGGCCGTCACCCAGTCGGTGACGAGGCCCGGGCCGCCGAGCGCCTGGGTGTTGAACACGCCGGTCAGCAGGGCGCCCGTGATGCCGCCCACGCCATGAACGCCGAACACATCGAGCGAATCGTCGGCCCCCAGCATCTTCTTCAGGCCGTTGACACCCCAGAGGCATGCGAAGCCCGCGACAAAGCCGATGACGATCGCACCCATCAAACCGACGTTGCCGGCTGCCGGGGTGATTGCGACCAGGCCCGCCACAGCGCCGGAAGCTGCGCCAAGCATGGAGGCCTTGCCCTTCATCAGCGTCTCGCCGATGCACCATGCGAGGACCGCAGCGGCTGTAGCGATGAAGGTGGTCATGAACGCCAGTACGGCGCTGTTTCCCGCTTCCAAGGCCGACCCCGCGTTGAAGCCGAACCAGCCCACCCACAGCAGCGAGGCCCCCACCATCGTGAGCGTCAGCGAATGCGGCGTGAACGACTCCTTGCCATAGCCGATGCGCTTGCCGACCATGAAGGCGCCCACCAGTCCCGCCACTGCGGAATTGATATGCACGACGGTCCCGCCCGCGAAGTCGAGCGCACCCCACTGCCACAGCAGACCTGCCTTGGCGTTCGTGGCGTCGACCACTTCCTTGGCCGTGTAGGCGTCCGGACCCATCCAGAACCACACCATGTGGGCGATCGGCGCGTAGCTGAACGTGAACCACAGGACCATGAACAGCAGCACCGCAGAGAACTTCATGCGCTCCGCAAAGGCGCCGACGATCAGGCAGCATGTGATGCCGGCGAAGGTGGCCTGGAATGCCGCGAACAACATCTCGGGGATGTAGACGCCCTTGCTGAAGGTCGCCGCCATCGCGAACTCGCCCTTTGCCGGGTCGAACAGACCCTTCAGGAACAGCCGGTCCAGGCCGCCGATGAACGCATTGCCTTCCGTGAACGCCAGGCTGTAGCCATAGAGGGCCCAGATGACGACGATCATCGAGAAGGTCACGAACACCTGCATCAGCACCGACAACATGTTCTTGCTGCGCACCAGTCCGCCATAAAACAAAGCGAGACCGGGCACCGTCATCAGGATCACGAAGGCGGTCGCGACGATCATCCAGGCAACGTCGCCCTTGTTCGCCACAGGGGTGGAGGCGGCTGCGGCAGGTGCCGGCGCGGCCACCGCCGCCGTTGCGGTGGCGGGAGACGGCGCAGCGGTGGCAGCGGGTGGCGTGGCAACGGGGGCAGGCGCGGCAGTGGCAGCTGCTGAAGCAGCCGTATCCTGCGCCAGTGTCGATCCCGCAAATCCCAGGACCGCGAGACCCAGGGCCAGCGAAGCGATGAGCTTTCTCATGGGTTGTCTCTCTGCTGAGTTTCTGGCCGCTTTACAGCGCGTCCTTGCCGGTCTCGCCTGTACGGATGCGAACGACCTGTTCCAGCGTGGAGACGAAGATCTTTCCGTCTCCGATCTTGCCGGT
>DASTGE010000841.1:0-4255 GCA_035719405.1 Burkholderiaceae bacterium | reverse complement strand
GGTGCAGCAGGCCGATCCTCTGCCGACCGTCGAGCGCTTCGAGCCTGATCGTTTCGCCGGACATTGGTACGAAATCGCGCGTCTTCCCACGCGTCACGAGCGCAAGTGCGTACGTGACGCGACGGCCGAATACAGCCTCGATGCCCAGGGCGTGCTGCGAGTGACAAACCGCTGCGTCCGGGCTGATGGACAGCTCGATGAGGCAAAGGGGGTGTTGCGCACCGCGAACCGGCGCCGTCCTGGCGAACTCGAGGTCTCCTTTGCGCCCGCAATGCTGCAATGGTGGCCCGGATCGTGGTCGGACTTCCACGTGATCCACGTGGATGACGACTACCGCCTGGCGCTCGTCGGCACACCCGACCGCGACTATCTCTGGGTGCTGTCACGCGACAAGCTGCTGCCCGCCGCAGACTTCGAGAGCCTCAAGGCCCTGGCGCAACGCTATGGCTTCGACACTTCGAGGTTGATGGCCACACCGCGAACGTCAGACGGGAGCGTGCAGGGCAAGGCCGAGCAGGTCCATTAACGCAGGTCCACTAACGCAGGTCCATTAACTCTTGGTGTCGCTCTGCCGCTGCGAGGGAGAGCGACACCATCGCGCTGCCTTCATCGGCAACGCGCATCACGGTCAGGCATTACCCGTGCGACCGCCGGAATAGGTGTTTTGACGCATCTTGCTGTCCGACGCCGTGGACTGGCCCTGCGACGACGAGTCCTTGTCCAGCGACGACGAGCCGCTGCGCTCGCTCTGTCCGGAAGAGCCCTGCGGACGCTGACTGCCGCTCTGCTGCTGCGAGGTCGTGCCCTGAGAGGGCGATTGCGATGATCCCGGGCCGCCGGAGGCGCTCCCCGACTGGTTCTGCTGCTGTTGCGATGAAGAGCTGCGCTGTTGCGAGTTCTGGTCTTGCTGCTGCGATGGATTGCGTTGCTGTTGTGTCATGAGCATCTCCTTTATGCGATTGAGAGGACGATTCGTGTGCTGCGCATCGCACGTGGGTATGCCGGCAAGGCCGGTGCCAGCCCTCGTTCACCGCCCAGCGAAACATCGAGGCAGCAAGGAGGCGGCAACTGGGCACGCGCGTTGCCGTTTTGCCTAGGAGGAACATCGCCGCTGACTTTGATTGGCGGATTGCAACATCAGACAGGGAAGATCGACATGCACACCGACTCCGGCCCGCAACGCGACCGCATCCAGGGATCCGGTCTGTACACGAACATCAGCGGCCCGGGTCCACGCCTCATGACCGCCTCCACACTCACCGGCGACAAGATCGTCAACCACAACGGGGATACGCTGGGCAAGCTGGACGAAATCATGATCGACGTACCGCGCGGGCGGGTCGCATATGCGGTAATGTCCGCCGGCGGTGTGCTCGGACTGGGCGACAGGCTGTTCGCCATTCCATGGCATGCGCTGGTGCTCGATACCGATCGGCATTGTTTTGTGCTCGACGCTCCCAAGGAGCGCTTCGCGGAGGCGCCGGGGTTCGACAAGGACCATTGGCCGAGCCAGCCCGACGAGCAGTGGCATCGAGATCTGCACGCCTATTACCGGGCGCCGCTGTACTGGGAATGACTGGAGTACGTACATCATGGCAAGCACGAGATTGATCCTCGCCGCCGGGCTGCTGGGCCTGCTCGCAGGCGCGAGTCTGGCAACCCATCGTCGCCGCGAAGGCGAACGCCGCGCGCAGCATCCCGCGACGCCCGAGCCGCTTCAGACGTGGGAAGGCGAGGGCGGTGCCGTGCCCCTGCGGTCCGGCCGCACCGCCCAGCAGGTCACACCGACGACGGCTCAGGGGCAGACGCAGGGGATGGGGATGTCTCCCGGCTTTCAGCCCGAGGCCGAGCGCTTCGAGGGCGGCGTTGGCGGGACGGACTACGAGTCCCAGACCGAGCCTCGTCACTGAGCTTGTTTTCCTGCGCTGCCAGCGACACCAAACGGGCGGCCCCACCACGCGGCGGTTGCAGCAGCGCCAGCAGCCGCCGTTCGCCGCCCTTGAGTCCGCGTATGGAAGCGACGCGGCGATCGATCTTGGCGCAGACGGCATGCAGGCGTCCCTCGACGAACGCCTGAAGCACCTGCGGATGCACGTAGGACTTGCGGCACACGGCCTGTGTATGTCCGAGGCGTTGCGCCACGGTGGCAATTACCTCCTTGACGCGCTGCCTCGCCGAATTGCCACCGCATGGCTCGCAGCCGTGCAGGTGCTCCAGTGCCAGCGCGCTTGCGTGCCAGGTGCGGAAGTCCTTGGCGGTGAAGTCCCCGCCTGAAATCCGCCGCAGATAGGCATTGACGTCGGAGGAGCCGACGCTGCGTGTCTGGCCGTCCTCGTCGACATACTGGAACAGCTCCTGGCCCGGCAGCTCCTGCAGCTTCTTCACGATGCGCGCCACCCGCTTGTCCTCCAGCTCGACGCGCTGCTGCACGCCGCTCTTGCCCCTGAACGAAAGGCGCAGCACGCCGCCTTTGACCTTCGCGTGCCGGTTGCGCAGCGTCGTCAGGCCATACGAGCCGTTCTCGCGGACGTACTCGTCATTGCCCACCCTGAGATACGTCGTGTCCAGCAGCCGCACGATGGTGGCCAGCACCTTCGCCGCGGGCAGGCCGTCGCGCGCGAGGTCGCGCTGCACCGCGCGCCGGATGCGGGGCAACGCATGCCCGAAGTCACGCAGCCGCTCGTACTTGTCGACGCCGCGCAGTTCCAACCACACGGGGTGGTAGCGGTACTGCTTGCGCCCGCGGGCGTCACGGGCGGTGGCCTGGATGTGGCCTTCGGCGATCGGGCAGATCCAGACGGCGGTGTAGGCGGGCGGAATGGCGAGACGCCGGATGCGGCGCAGTTCGTCTTCGTCGGTAATGCCACGACCCTCGTGGTCGAGGTACTCGAAGTCGTCGCCGCGCTTGACGCGCGTCCAGCCCGGCATGCCGTCGTCGACGTACACGAGCTGTTGCGCCTCCTCGATCAGGTCCTGTTCCACTGCGGCGGCAAGCGCCAGCGCCGCTGCCGAGGCGACAGGACCTTTTTCCGGGCTTGCCTTCCCGCTGCTGGCGCTGCGGGAAGACGCCGTCATGTCGGGTCACCCGGCGCCGCCTTGGCGATCAGGGCTTGGTCTGGGGCGGCCATGGCGCGCTCGCCGAGCCCATCGGCTGCGACAGCCCGCCGCCCGGCAGCGTGGCCGCTGCGGCAGCGGAAGCTCCGCTGTCCGGCCCGCTTGCAACCTGCGCGGGTGATGCCGGGCCCCTCGCTGCCCCCGCATCGGTGTTCGCCTGCATCGTGCCCGCGGGCGTGCCGGTCTGGGTGCTCGGCACGGCCGGGTGCACCCCACGGTCGCAGGCTGCGAGCGCCGACAGGGTCACAAGGCAAGACATCACTCGCACGGGAATCGACATGGTTTCAGGTCGTGGCCGGATAGCGGTCACGCAGGGCCTTGATCTGGTCGTGGTTACGCTGTGCGCCCATCGCCTGCCGCTCGACGAGGCTGCGGATGTTCGCGGGAAGGTCCTTCTCGAGCGCCTTGCGATAGCTGGCGACCGCCACGTCCTCGCCGCGCTCGCATTCGTCGAGCATGGCCTTGTCGTCATAACCTGTGAGCACGCTGCGCACGGAGATCCAGCCACGATGCATCGCTCCGGAGGCGCTGCCGCTGTTGTCGGGCTTGCCGCCCAAAGCCACCACCTGGGCCTGCAGTTCCTCCGCCGCGCGACGGCACTCTTCGCCGCGGGCGGTGAACACGTTCTTCAGCTCGGGTGACTTGGCGTGCTCTGAGCTGGCCTTGAACCCGTACTCGCCGTCCTTGCAGGTTTCGATCAGGTCGTTCAGAACGTCGATGACGTCGTCGTTGCTCATTCTTTCGCTCCTTGCCGTCCACCCGGTCAGGGCGTCGGCCAATGGGTTGAGGAAACCCGTCCGCGTCCTCCCTCTCGAGGACGAATGTCGTGTGGACGGCACCTCGCCGCAAGCAGCACGTGGCGTGCCCGGGAGTGGGTTCGAGACAGCAAATTCGAAATTGCTGCGGCACGCCGCTTGCCGGTTGCAATTCATCCCGGCGTGTCCACTCTTCCCACGTCCTTTCGCAAAGGCCGCGACGATGAATCCTTGCTTCGCCGTTCTGTTGCACATTGCCGCGCCTTCCACCTGGCCGGGTTGTCGCCGGGTGATCGAAGCGGTGAAGGAGGTCGCTGCCGTTCCGATCACGCTTCTGCTGGTGCCACGCTATCGGGGCGAGGACCACAACGAGTGCATGCAGCTGT
>DASTGE010000840.1:0-2102 GCA_035719405.1 Burkholderiaceae bacterium | reverse complement strand
GATGTGCGCGCATTACCTGTTCGATCCCGACTTCTGCAACGTCGCCTCCGGCTGGGAAAAGGGCGTGGTGGAGAAGAACGTGCAGGACAGCCGCCGGCGCATCTGGATCGAGGCGGCCAAGCAGCGCTGGGGCAGCTTCGCCGAGCTCAACGCCTGGCTGGGCCAGCGCTGCCGCGCGCTGTGGCATGAGGTTCGCCACCCCGAGCACGACCAGTTCAGCGTGGCCGAGATGCTCGAGCACGAGCGGGCGCACCTGATGCCGATGCCGGCGCCCTTCGACGGCTACGTCGAGAAGCCGGCGCGGGTGTCGAGCACCAGCCTGGTGTCGGTGGCGCGCAACCGTTACTCCGTGCCGTGCGAGTTGGTCGGCCAGATGGTCTCCACAAGGCTGTACCCGAGCGCGGTGGCCGTCGCCGCGGGCGACGAGATCGTTGCCCGGCATGAGCGGCTGAGCAACGCCGGCGAGACACGCTACGACTGGCAGCACTACATCCCGCTGCTGCTGCGCAAGCCGGGCGCCTTGCGCAACGGCGCACCGTTCGCCGACATGCCCGAGCCGCTACAGCGGCTGCGGCACGGGCTGCTGCGCCGGCCGGGCGGCGACCGGGTGATGGCGCAGGTGCTGGCCATCGTGCCCCAGGCCGGGCTGGACGCGGTGCTGGTGGCGGTGGAACTGGCGTTGGAGACCGGCCCGCCGGGCAAGGTCAGCGTCGAGCACGTGGTCAACGTGCTGGGGCGGCTGAACGCGGCGCCGGCGCCGCAGACGGCGGCCACGTCGTTGCAGGTGGCCACGCCCCCGCTGGCCAACACGGCGCGCTACGACAGCCTGCGCGCCGGTGCCGACATCACCACTGAGGTCGGCCATGACGCGTGACCTCACCCTGGAGCTCAAGGCATTGCGGCTGCACGGCATGGCCGCAGCGTGGGCGGAATTGCAGGAGCAAGGCGCCAATGCGGGTCTGGACTCCTCGCGCTGGCTGCTCGAGCACCTGCTGCAGGCCGAAGGTACGGACCGCGCGATGCGCTCGGTCAGCCACCAGATGCACGCGGCGAAGTTCCCGATGCATCGCGACCTGGCAGGCTTCGACTTCGCGGTCTCGCCGGTGGACCGCAAGCTGGTGACGACGCTGGCCGAGACGGCGTTCACCGAGGACGCGCACAACGTCGTGCTGGTGGGCGGCCCGGGCACGGGCAAGACGCATCTGGCCACGGCCATCGGCGTGTCGGGCATCACCCGGCACGGCAAGCGGGTGCGCTTCTACTCGACGGTCGATCTGGTCAACGCGCTGGAGCAGGAGAAGACCCAGGGCAAGGCCGGGCGGATCGCCATGAGCTTGTTGCGCATGGACCTCGTGATCCTGGACGAACTGGGTTACCTGCCGTTCAGCCAGGCCGGCGGGGCGCTGCTGTTCCACCTGCTCAGCCGGCTGTACGAGCACACCAGCGTGATGATCACGACCAACCTGGACTTCGGTGAATGGTCCAGCGTCTTCGGCGATGCCAAGATGACCACGGCGCTGCTGGACCGGCTCACGCATCACTGCCACATCGTGGAGACCGGCAACGAGTCGATCCGCTTCAGCCGCAGCACCGCCGAGGCCAAGAAGCGCATCAAGGCGCGCGAGCAGGCTCGCAAGGGCGGCAAGGCCGAGACTGAACGGGCCGAGATCTGATCGGCCGCGCGCGGGGCAAGCCGCTACGGGCTACGCCCTTCGCGTCTTCCCCCGCGCGATCAACACACCATCGAGGAGGGCGACGAAACAGGCAAGGACCTACACTTATCCACAGCCGACAACCTCAACGTCGGCTTCCATCCCTGGCTCAATATTGAGTCGGCACGGTGGCTCAAAATTGAATCGGCGCCGACAGGCGTCTGGGGCGGCGGGCCAGCCTGCGCTGGAGCTGCGCCGGATGCTCAAGCTCGGCGGCTACAACACCGCGTTCACGTTGGTCTCGAAGCTGCGCGAAGGACTGCTGCACGGTTTTCACACGGGCTTGGTCAGCGGTGTCGTCGAGATGGACGGCGCACATGCGTCGGGTCGACGTGCCAGCGAGAAGCGCGGCCGTCCGCTGAACTACCGCAGCGCCGACGAGCTCGAGGC
>DASTGE010000839.1:0-6005 GCA_035719405.1 Burkholderiaceae bacterium | reverse complement strand
GTGAGCGCACCGTAGACCTGACCCTCGACGCGCAGCGGCAACGACAGCAGCGAATGGAAACCCCAGCGGCGCGCAAACTCGCGCCAGTGGGCCGGAAAGGTGTCGACGTCGAGGTTGTTGACGACGCAGGGATGGCCTGTGCGGATGGCGGTGCCGGTGGCGCTGCGTCCGTGTTCGCCCTCGCCCCATGTCAGCCCTTCGAAGCCGGACGAGTCTTCATGGCGGTAGCGGGCCAGGAGCGTGATATGGCGCCCCGAGTCGTGCTCGGCGCGCAATACCAGGGCGTCACGGTAACCCGCTTCTTCCACCACGACCCTGCAGATCTCGCGAAGCAGAGACGCCTCGTCCTCCGCGCGCAGCAGTGCGCGGTTGCTCCCGCTCAACATGCGCAGGGCACGCGTCAGGCGCTCCAGCTCCTTTTGCGGGGGACGACGGACGGAAGGCAATTGGATCTTCCTTTCTACGCAAGCCTGAGGCCAGTATTGCAGGCAAGTGGTGGGCCGGGCAGGTGCAACACCACGTTCAAGGGCCCCGGTTTCGCATCGCTACACTCGGGGCCCTTTCGTCATACGCCAGGAACCAGTTCCCGTGTCGTCGCGCCTTGCCGTGCTGCCCCAGTACCTGCTGCCCAAGCAGGCCCTGACCCTGCTCGCCGGTGCAGCGGCCCGTGCCGAAGGTGGCACCCTCACACGTGCGGCCATCCGCTGGTTCGTCAAGCACTACGGCGTCGACATGAGCGAGGCCGCTCAGCCCGACACCTCGGATTACCGAACTTTCAACGAGTTCTTCACCCGCCCGCTCAGGTCCGGCGCACGACCACTCGCGCGAGCCGATCTGATCTGCCCTGTCGACGGCGCGATCAGTCAGTTCGGCCCGATCGAACGTGACCAGATCTACCAGGCCAAGGGACATCGCTACTCGACGACGGCGCTTGTCGGGGGCGACGTGCCCCTGGCTTCGCAGTTCGAGGACGGACATTTCGTGACGCTATACCTCGCTCCGAAGGACTACCACCGCATCCACATGCCTTGCGATGGGCGGCTCACCCGAATGATCCATGTGCCGGGAACGCTGTTCTCGGTCAATCCGCTGACGGCCCGCAGCGTGCCTCAACTGTTTGCGCGTAACGAGCGCGTGGTCTGCGTGTTCGAAGGCCAGTTGGGCCCGTGGGTGCTCGTGCTCGTGGGCGCCACCATCGTCGGCAGCATGGCCACCGTATGGCATGGCGTGGTAAACCCGCCGCGTCCGAGCCGCATCCGCGAGTGGCACTACCGCGACCAGCCGGTGGTGCTGAAGCAGGGCGAGGAGATGGGCCGCTTCGAGCTCGGCTCCACCGTCGTCATGCTGTTTCCCCGCGGACCCTTGAGCTTCAATCCTCGATGGGCGCCGGAGTTGTCGGTTCGACTGGGGGAATTGATGGCGGACCGGGCCTGACGGCTTGTTCATGCGAGATCGGGAAGAGGCGGTTCAACAACGCCTCGATGGTCACGGCCCGGATTCCGACACGCATCTTTGCGGCCTGGCCAGTGCGGCCTACTGTTTGGCCCCCTTGTCAGGATTGTCAGACGGATTGATGTAATTCAGGTCGAACGGCCCCTCTCCGTGCACCTGCACGACGGTCGGCGACTTGGTGAACGCGTAGTGCGCCGTCTTGCCGGGCAGGAAGTGGAAGCCTCCCGCTTTCAATGCGTGAGCCTTCGAGTTGTCGGCCTTCTCGCCCATGGCGAGATACAGCGAACCGGAGATGACCGTGAGGTTCTCGTCCTGCGTGTGGGTGTGCGGCGCGATCTTGTAATTCGCAGGCGCCATCAGGCGCAGGGTGAAGGGACCGGGCTTGCCCGGATCACCGTGAAGCACCGCAAGCTTGGCTCCCTTCGGCATGTTGGGCGGGGCATCCATCCACTTGATTCCCGCAGGATTGACCATCGACGAACCTGCTGCCGTATCCGCAGCCATCGAGGAAACCCACGGCTGCGCATAGACCAGGGCCGCGAGCAGTGTCGACGGAATCAAGCCTCTCGAGACTTTCATGGTAAACCTCCTTCCCGATGCGACAAGAGCGCGTGCGACAGACACGCCACCGGGAAGCGATCGGGACGGGCCACCCGGCGTCAGGTTGGTCGATGGGTCACGGTCTCAATTACAACGGCGCCTTTCCCTCGTCCACAAAATTGGCAACAGGCGTGCTCATGCCTCACGCCCCGTACACACCGCTCTCGTTCCAACCAAGCTCGCGCATGTCCTCCTCGCGATAAGGTGCGTCGCTGGGCATCAGGAACTCGTCGAGCTGCGGTGGCTTCGCGCGCGTGCCGCTCAACATCGCGTGCACCTGACCGCGATGGTGAGTCTGGTGCATGAACAGATGCGCCAGCACATGGCCGGCGCGGTCGCGTTGCACCCGCCCCTGCCCACGATCCATCGTGATCACCGGGTCGATGCCCTCGCTGTCGAGCCGCTCGCACACGCCGATGAGGCGCTCGTCCGACAGCCGCTGGCGGTAAGCCAGCTCCTGCAGCGTATCTGCCGGCAGGAATGACTCGAAACGCTGCGCCATCTCGCGCACACCCTCCAGGGCGTCAATGTGGTAGATGTCGACGGCAAGGATGTGGTTGAGTGTCAGCGCGAGGCTGGGGAAGAAGCTGGTCCGCGGCGCATGGAACTCCTCGCGCGTGAGCTTGCCGACCGCCGCGTGGAGCCGCCGATTGGCCATGCGGTTGGCGCGGGCGGAAATGCGATGGTGTTCGAGCAGGTCCATACGACGGCCTTCCTCAGAACGGACCGCTGGAAAGCCAGCGCTCGATCTGCGACTTTCGGTCGTTGCCCCAGAAGGGCTCTCCATCGATGATGAAGAAGGGAGCGCCGAATACCCCCGCCGCGATTGCCGCCTCGTTCACTTCCTTCAGGCGCAGCTTCCACGCCGGATCGTTCCAGGCTCTCTCAGCCGCTTCCGCATCGACGCCCGATTCAGCCGCAAGCGCCTTCAGTGCCGCCGGCTCGTCCAACGGCACACCGCGTGCAAACAAGGCTCGCAATCCTGCACGCGCCCACGCAGCCGCCTGCTCCGGTGACTGTTCGTCGAGCCACCAGAACACGCGCGCGGCATTCTGAGTCGAGATCGGGAAAGGATCGGGCTGGCGGTACGGCACACCCTCGAAGCGGGCGGAGCGCGCGAAGTCCCGATAGGAGTAGTCGCGCTTGATCGGATACGACACAGGGCTCCTGATCTCGGCCGCCTGGAAGGTGACGCCGAGCAGGATGGCGTTCCAGCGCACCCTTCGCCCGTGTCGCGCGGCGACCGCCTCGATCCACTCTGATGCGATGTAGGAGTACGGGGACGAGAAATCGAAATAGAAGTGAATTGTCTTGGCCGTCATTGGTTCACCCTGCACGTCGCGGTTTCGCGAGTCCTCCTTGGTCTGCGGCGAGCCCGCCACCGAAGCTAGCGCATTTGGGACCACCGCGCGAGAGCAGCGCCCCGGGCTTTCCGCTATCGTGCCGCATTACCTCGTCAGCCTTTCCACCAGCGATGACATTCTCCCCCTCGCGCCGCGCCCTGTGTGCTGCTGCCGCGCTGCTGCCGCTCGCGCCCTGCGTCCCCGATGCCGCAGCCCAGGGCGGCAATCCGGGCAAGCCCATCCACTGGATCGTCGCCTACCCGGCCGGGGGCGGCTCAGACTTCCTGGCGCGCAACCTGGCACCCCAGCTCGGCCGCCAACTCGGGCAGACCATCGTGATCGAGAACAAGCCTGGTGCGGCGGGCATCATTGGGACCGACGCGACAGCAAAGTCCGCGCCCGACGGGTACACGATTCTCACTGGCGACAACGGCGCGATGGTGTTCAACCCAGCGATGTACAAGAAGCTGCCCTACGACCGCAAGGACTTCGCACCGCTGGGCTTCATGGCGCGCTTTCCGCTGATCCTCGCGGTCTATCCGGGCAGCGGTTTCACGAGCGCCAAGCAGCTGCTCGACGAGGTCAAGCGCAATCCCGGAAAGTATTCGTATGCCTCTCCAGGAACCGGCAGCCCGCACCATCTGGCGATGGAACTTCTCAAGGACCGCACGGGCAGCTTCATCGTGCATGTGCCCTACCGCGGCACCGCCCTCGCGATCCAGGATGTGATGGCGGGACAGGTGCCGATGATGATCGTCGACATCGCCGGTGGCCTGAGCCAGATCCGCTCGGGCAAGATCCGTGCGCTTGCCGTGCTGTCACCGAAGCGCATTGCCTCGCTGCCGGATGTTCCCACGCTCGACGAGATCGGCCTCAAGGGCTTCGACGTGACCGCATGGCAGGGACTGTTCGTGCCGAAGGGCACGCCAGCCGACATCGCAGGCAGACTGTCCGCCGAGATGCAGAAGGCCATCGTGGTGCCGGAGGTCAAGTCGAAGCTGGAAGACTTCGGCCTGGAGGTGGCTCCGTCGGACGGACCGACTCTGGCCCGGTTCATCGAGCGGGAAACGGTGTTCTGGCACAAGCTGATCCGGGAGCGGCACTTGAGCGCGGAATGAAGGGAGCAACTCCCTTCTACAACCCGCGGGCAATCAGGATCTTCTGCACGTCCGACGTGCCCTCGTAGATCTGCGTCACCCGCACGTCGCGATAGATCCTTTCCACCGGGAAGTCGGCCACATACCCGTACCCGCCGTGAATCTGCAGGGCGGCACTGCACACCTGTTCGGCCATCTCACTGGCGAACAGCTTTGCCATGGCAGCCTCCTTCAGGCAGGGCAGGCCGCAGTCCTTCAGGCTCGCGGCATGCCAGATCAGCTGTCGGGCCGCTTCGATCTGAGTGGCCATGTCGGACAGCCGGAACTGCACAGCCTGGTGCTCGAAGATGGGCTGGCCGAATGCAACGCGCTCTCTGGCGTATGCGAGTGCCGCCTCGAAGGCGGCGCGGGCCATGCCGACGGACTGCGAAGCAATGCCGATGCGCCCACCCTCCAGCCCCGACAAGGCGATCTTGAGCCCCATGCCCTCTTCTGCGAGCAGGTTCTCGGCCGGCACACGACAGCCCTCGAACAGCACCTGGGCCGTGTCACTCGCATGCTGCCCCATCTTGTCCTCCAGCCGCGCCACGGAGTAGCCCGGTGACGAGGTGGGCACGATGAATGCGCTGATGCCCTTCTTGCCGGCTGACTTGTCTGTCACCGCCATCACGATCGCGACATCGGCCGTCTTGCCGCTGGTGATGAACTGCTTGACACCGTCGAGCACGTACTGATCGCCCTCCCGGCGCGCGACGGTCCTCAGGCCCGCCGCCTCCGACCCGACGTGCGGCTCGGTCAGGCAGAACGCGCCCAGCATGTCACCGCGGGCCAGGGGCTTCAGCCACTTCGCCTTCTGCGCCTCGCTGCCCCAGGTCATGAGAATGGAGCACACCGGGCAGTTGTTGACGCTGACGATGGTCGAGGTGGCGCCGTCCCCGGCCGCGATCTCTTCCAGAATGACGGCGAGCGCCAGATAGTCGAGTCCCGCCCCGTCGTATTCGGCAGGCACCGCGACACCGTAGCAGCCCAGTGCGGCCAATCCTTTGAGCGCCTGGCTGGGGAAGCGGCGCGCGCGGTCCCACTCGGCCGCGTGCGGCGCGATCTCCGACTGCACGAAGGCACGGACGGCGTCCTGCACGGCACGATGGTCGTCACTGAGAAGCAAGTGGAGTCCTTCGGGTTGGATTCGTCATGTCGTTCATCGTCTTGTCGTTCATCACCAGGCGCGGGCCTGTCCGTCGCGCTTGAGGAAGCTTCCGTTGTCGGCCGCCGTGAGGCGCGCCAACGTGCGGCGCATGTCCGACACGCTCTGCGAGACCTCGATGGGAGCGCCGGGCCCACCCATGTCGGTGCGCACCCAGCCGGGATCCATCGCCACGCATACCGCCTTGCCCGCGAGGACGATGGACGCATCCTTGAGCACCGAGTTCAACGCGGCCTTGGACGCCCGATAGAGCCACGCGTACGCGGCGGTGCGCTCGCCGATCGACCCCATGCCCGAGGACAGTACCGC
>DASTGE010000838.1:0-2396 GCA_035719405.1 Burkholderiaceae bacterium | reverse complement strand
CGGTCGACCGCCAGGCGAAATCCGGACTCATCGGCTTGCCACCTGTCGCACTGCACCGCCCGATCCAGCAGATGTTCGCGCAAAGCCTGCATCCCGGCTCCGCTGACTGCGGACACCTCGAACACCGGCGCCGCGGACAAGGTGCTTCCCGCAAGCAGCGCCTCCGCTTCGCGACGTACCTCCTCCACGCGATCCTCGGGCGCGCGATCGATCTTCGTGATGACAATCGTGCCCTTGCGGATGCCGAGCAGGGACAGCACTGCCAGATGCTCGCGTGTTTGCGGCATCACTCCGTCGTCGGCGGCGACGAGCAGCAACGCGTGGTCGACGCCTGTTGCGCCGGCGAGCATGGTGTGCAGCAGACGTTCGTGGCCGGGCACGTCGACGAAGCCAATAGGCTCGCCATCGACGACAGGCAGGTAGGCGTAGCCCAGCTCGATGGAAATGCCGCGCCGCTTCTCCTCGGGCAGCCGGTCGGTGTCGACGCCCGTCAGTGCACGCACCAGCGTTGTCTTGCCGTGATCGATATGTCCGGCCGTACCGATGATCATGATTCCCGCCTGATCTCTCCGAACCGCCTCACTCTCCTGAGGTCGCGTCATCGGCAAACAGCAGAAGCATGTTGACCCCATGCCGTGTGAGGCCGCTTTCGATTGCCAGCAGGTCGAGGGTCAAGCTTGCCAGGTCATCGGCCACCGGTTCGACATTCGGATCCTTGTCCATCGCCACGAGCTTCAGGTAATGCTTGCACTCAGGACAGCATTCGACGCGCACCGCCGCCGGCTCTGACGCATCGTCCTCACGCGTCGCCGCTTCGAGTTGCTGAAAGTTGATGCCCCGCGTGTTCTCGCAGCGCCCGCACTTGATGCGCACCATGTGCCACTCCGCCTGGCAAAGCGAGCAGTGCAGATAGCGCTGACCGCTCGCCGCGCCGCCAATGCGCAGCACGCTGGCCGTAGGACGGCTGCCGCAGCACGGACAGATCGTCGCGTCGCCCACCCGGCCAAAGACACCGCCGCGCATGCCTTCATAAGCTCGGGCACTCTCGGCCACAAGGCGACTGAAATGCAACTGCAGGCCAGCTCCGATCAATGGTCCGGTGCCAACGTCGACGCGCGTCGCGCTGTTGCCGAGAAGCGCATCCGCTTGCTGCTCGATCGCCTTGTCGCTGGCTTGCATGAGCGAGCGGACCACCTGCCGCGCTGGTCCGTCGATCTTCAGCAGCGCGAGCAACGAATGCAATTCGCTGGGCCAGCCATCGTTGCGCCGGAAAGTGCTCGCGCGCAAGGGCGGCTCCGACAACGCGGCCGCCCGTTCGAAAACCGAGGCCGCCGGCACGTGCGGCGCGGGCAGCTTGCACGCCAGTTCGTGCTGCGCGCGACAGATCTCGGCCACGAAGAGAAGGTAGTCGCGCAAGGCGTGTCCGGCGGCCAACTGTCGCAGGCGCATCTCGCGCTCGGCGAACAGCGTGCGCGGCTCGGGCAGACGCAGGAAGGCAGGCTCCTGCCCCGAGCGTATGGCGATCTCTTCGGGCGAAAGCAGCCGGGCGACTGGACCTGTCATGCGTGTCGCGTATCGTGCGGCCGGGGATCATTCGCCACCCGTCATCTCCCGATACCACAATGGATGATTCTGCCGCGCCCAGGCATCGGTCACGGTCCCGCGGGTCATTGCACGGAGCGTCCCGCGCACCCAGATGCCCGCATAAATGTGGACGATGATCGCCAGCACCAGCACTGCGGCGGCGACGGCATGCAGCACCACCGCGATGCGCCGCGCCAGGATCGGGAAGGCATCGGCAAAGTACGGCTGCCAGAAGATGAACCCGGTGACCAGCAGCACGACGAGCCCTGCGACGAGAAACCAGAACACGAGCTTCTGCCCTGCGTTGTAGCGTCCGACTGCCGGCATGCCGGCCTTGTCGCCGCGCATCATGGCGCCCGAATGGCGCATCCACTCGGTGTCGCGCGGCTGCCATCGGTTGTCTCGCCAGAGCGCCGCAAACAGCGGCACGAAGGCGAGTACCGTCAGCAGGCCGAAGAATGGATGCAGGATCCGGCTCCACGTGCCGCCGCCGAACAGGCCGCTGAAGAAGAACAGCCCGGGATGGAACAGGGCGAGCCCGGACAGCGCCGCACAGAAGAACAGCAGCACCACCGCCCAGTGCGTCATGCGGGAGCGGTCGTCATACCGTCGGATGTACCGCATCTTTGTCTCTCCTCGATTGACCTGAAGGCGCTTCGGCACGATCAGGATCGCCTGGATCGCCTTCGCCTGGCGGTTCCACCGGGCCCACCTTGTTGTAGTGGAAGAAGGAGGCGACGACCGCGCCGATCATCGCGAACAGCGCGAGCGGCTTGGAAATGCCTTTCCACAGCGTGACCAGCGGACTGATG
>DASTGE010000837.1:0-5700 GCA_035719405.1 Burkholderiaceae bacterium | reverse complement strand
GCTTACCTCTTCGAGCGTGCGGCCATCATCAAGAAACGCTTCAAGAACTACGAGAAGTATCAGCCGCTGGTCGACCGCACGCTGGCGATGATCTTCGAGAAGGCCAGTACGCGAACTCGCGTCAGTTTCGAGGCGGGCATGTACCAGATGGGTGGTTCGGTGGTGCACCTCACGACGGGCGACAGCCAGCTCGGGCGCGCCGAGCCGGTGGAAGACTCCGCGCGGGTGATCAGCCGCATGGTCGACCTGGTGATGATCCGCACCTATGAGCAGGCCAAGCTCGAAGGCTTCGCCGCCCATTCGCGCGTACCGGTGATCAACGGTCTCACGAACGAATTCCATCCGTGCCAGATCCTGGCCGACATCTTCACCTTCATCGAGCATCGTGGATCAATCGCGGGGAAGGTGGTGGCATGGGTCGGTGACGGCAACAACATGGCGAACACCTGGCTTCAGGCTGCCGAGATCCTGGGCTTCACGGTGCACGTCAGCACGCCCAGTGGCTACGGTATCGATCCTGCAGTGGCAGGTGTGTCAAGCAAGGACTGCTGGCGCGCGTTCAAGAACCCGATGGATGCCTGCCGCGGCGCTCATCTCGTCACCACCGACGTGTGGACCAGCATGGGATTCGAAGCCGAGAACGAGCAGCGGCGGCAGGCGTTCGCGGACTGGTGCGTCGACACGGAGATGATGGGCGTCGCCCAGCCCGAGGCGCTCTTCATGCACTGCCTGCCCGCGCATCGCGGAGAGGAGGTCGACGCCGCAGTGATCGACGGTCCTCAATCCGTCGTGTGGGACGAGGCGGAGAACCGCCTGCACATGCAGAAGGCTCTCATGGAATACCTGCTCCTCGGACGTATAGGCGGCTGACGCCCTCGTCAGGACATCACCGGCATACCGATGCGACTCGGCATCATCACCGACCTTCACGCCAACCGCGAAGCGAGCGAGGCGGTGTTCGCGCATGCCGAGACCCAGGGCGTCGAGCGCATCGCCTTTCTGGGCGATTTCGTAGGCTATGGTGCCGACCCCGGATGGGTGGTCGACGAGGTGCGCAAGCGGGTCGCGGACAACAACGCGTTCGCGCTGAGAGGCAATCATGACGCTGCGGTGGTGGACGGACCGGCGCCCACCATGCGGCCCGAGCCCAGGCAGGCAGTGGCGTGGAGCCGCGAGCATCTGAACACCGAGCAACTTGCCTTCCTGGCCGGACTACCGCTGCGCATCGTCGATGGCGACCGGCTCTACGTTCATGCCAACGCCTTCGCCCCCGCCGAGTGGGGTTATATCGTCTCACGCATCGATGCGGCCCGGAGCATGCAGGCGACGCCATGCCGCATGACCTTCTGCGGTCATGTGCACGAGCCGATGCTTTACCACCATTCGGGCACTGGAAAGACCGGGGACTTCGCTCCGACGCCCGGCGTGCCCATCCCGCTGTCGTCACATCGGCAATGGCTGGCGATCCCGGGATCGGTCGGCCAGCCGCGCGATGGAAACCCGGCGGCATGCTACGCAATGTTCGACACGGTCGAAAAGGCGCTCACCTTCCATCGCGTCCCCTACGATGTGGAGACGGCCGCGGCGAAGATACGCCGCGCCGGCCTGCCTCCGTTCTTCGCGGATCGTCTGCGGGATGGAAAGTAGCGAAGCCTCGCTGCCGGCTCCTGTGACGGGCCTTGGCGCGTCTGAAGTGCACGGCCCCCTGCATGCCGGACAGTTGATCGACGGCTTCGTGCTGGAGGAGCGCCTGCACCAGGGCGGCATGGCCAACCTGTGGCGCGTGCGTCGGGAGACCGGCGATGACCCGCTGCCGCTGATCATGAAAGTGCCGCGCATCAAGGGCGGCGACGACCCGGCGACCATCGTCGGCTTCGAGGTCGAGCAGATGATCATGCCGACCCTTCAGGGCCCCCACGTCCCGCGTTTCATCGCCAAGGGCGACTTCACGGGGCAGCCGTACATCGTCATGGAGTTGATCCCCGGCGAGTCTCTTCGGCCGCGACTGGACAAGGCACCGCTTCCCTTCGATGAGGTCGCGGACATCGGAGCGCGAGTGGCGGTGGCGTTGCATGACCTTCACCGGCAACACGTCGTCCACCTCGATGTGAAGCCCAGCAACATCCTGTTCAGAACGAGCGGCGACGCCGTGCTGGTGGATTTCGGCCTGTCGCGCCATGACCACCTGCCCGACCTGCTCGACGAGGAATTCCGGCTTCCGATCGGGACGGGGCCGTACATCTCGCCGGAGCAGGTTCAGTTCGTTCGCAACGACCCGCGCAGCGACCTCTTCGCCCTCGGCGTCATCCTGTATCACCTGACGACCGGCCATCGACCGTTCGGCCAGCCGGCGACGGTTCGCGGATTGCGCCGGCGACTGTACCGGGAGCCGATGCCGCTGCGGGCGCTGCGGCCCGATTGCCCTCCCTGGCTGCAGGAAGTCGTGCTGCACTGCCTGGAGGTGTCGCCGGAACGCCGCTACCAGAGCCCGGCTCAAGTGGCGCTGGACTTGCAGAACCCGGAGCAGGTGTCGCTGACGGCGCGCTCAGAACGCATTGCGCGGGCCGGCTGGTTTCGTGCCCTCGCGCGCTGGTTCCGCTCGATTGGAACGGAACCAGCACCGCAACTCGGCGCGGCCTTGCAGGTGGAGCGCAATCCGATCCTCGTGGCGGCGATCGACATCGAAGGATCGACTCCGGCCCTGCTGGACGCCTTGCGCACCACAGTGCTGCGGCTTCTGCAGACCGAGCCAGGCGCAAGGCTGGCCTGCGTGAGCGTGATGAAGACGGCGCGCATCGGAATGGACGAGCTGGTGGACTCGCAAGGGCGCAGCGTGCACCTGAAGCAACTGGTGGCGCTGAAGCACTGGGCACGGTCGATCGCGCAGTCCGCGAAGCTCGACGAAAGCCGGCTGACTTTCCATGTGCTCGAGGCTTCCGACCCTGCTGCCGCGCTGATTGAATTCGCGCAGCGCAATGAAGTCGACCATGTGGTCATGGGGGCGCGCGCCAGCTCGGTGCTGAGGCGCTATCTCGGCAGCGTGTCGTCGCAAGTGGTGGCGCAATGCCCCTGTACAGTGACGGTCGTACGGGTCTGAACGCTCAACGATCCAACGATCACCGGCCGATGCCCTCTCCAGCCGACAACCCCTGCACCCGCTGCGGCGCTTGCTGCGCAAGCTTTCGCGTCGACTTCGCCTTGCAAGAGGTCCAAGGCCATGGCGGCTCGGTGCCGGAGGGCCTCGTGGTCGAGGTCAATGACGCTATCTGCCGGATGCGCGGGACCGATCACGCCGTGCCGCGCTGTGCAGCCCTGACAGGACGAGTGGGAG
Source organism: Burkholderiaceae bacterium (assembly GCA_035719405.1). Taxonomy (GTDB): domain Bacteria; phylum Pseudomonadota; class Gammaproteobacteria; order Burkholderiales; family Burkholderiaceae_C; genus CAMLIZ01. Next base: position 2,369 of record DASTGE010000837.1, on the reverse strand, counting down.
AGCGCGCGCACTGCGGCATCTACGAGTGGCGGCCCTCCCCGTGCAGGGACTTCGGCGCGCTGGCTCCTTTCGGGCGCGGCGATGAGGCATGCGCACGAGCGCGGGCGCGCCATGGCATGCCACCCTTGGAAGCTGATCAAGCAGAGTCAAGAGGACTCGAACATCGCCGTGTACCGGCGCGCCGATAGAAATCGATCGCCGCCGCAGCATCGTGGACCGTGAGATATGCGAAGACGTGACTGATGGTATTGGTCGACATTGTTCGATCTTCTCTCTGCGTTACGGCCGCGCCTCCTGGCGCAGCCGGAATCGCTGCAGCTTACCGGTTTCAGTCCGCGGAAGCGCCTCACGGAACTCGATCGCGCGCGGGTACTTGTACGGAGCGATCGTCTGCTTCACGAAGTCCTGCAGCACGCGCACCATCGCCTCGTCGGCACGCTCGCCGGGCCTGAGCACGACATAAGCCTTCACAATCTGCCCGCGCTCTGGGTCCGGCGCGCCGACCACAGCGCACTCGGCCACGGCCGGATGCAGCAGCAAAGCGCTTTCCACCTCCGGCCCGGCAATGTTGTAGCCAGCCGAGATGATCATGTCGTCGGTGCGGGCCTGATAGACGAACTGGCCCTCGTCGTCGATCAGGTAGGCGTCGCCCGTGACGTTCCATCCGCCTTGCACGTAGTTCCGCTGGCGATCGTCCGCGAGATATCGGCACCCGGTCGGGCCTTTTACCGCAAGCCGCCCCACCTGCCTGCGCGGAAGCGGCCGGCCCTCGTCATCGAGTACACAGGCCTGGTAGCCAGGCACGGGAAAACCTGTCGCCCCCGGCTTCGCATGTGCCTCGTCCGCGGAGATGAAGATGTGCAGCATCTCGGTCGAGCCAATGCCGTCGATGATCTCGATGCCGCTCGCCTCCTTCCAGGTACGACGAATGGCGCCCGGCAGCGCTTCGCCGGCGGACACGCACTTGCGCAGAGCCCCGAAGCCGCGACCGTCCGCCTGTGTCGCCATCGCCCGGTACGCGGTCGGCGATGTGAAGCACACGGTGGCGCCGTACTCCCGAATGGCCGGCAGCAGAAACTCGGGCGTCGCCTTCTCGAGCAGCACGGTCGATGCGCCGACCGACAAGGGGAACAGCAACAGACCGCCCAGGCCGAAGGTAAACGCCAGTGGCGGACTTCCGATGAAGACATCTTCGGCGTGCGGCTTCAGCACATGCCGGGGAAAGCACGCGCACGCGGCCATCACGTCTCGATGAAAGTGCATCGTGCCCTTGGGCACACCCGTGGTGCCCGAGGTGAAGGCGATGATGCAGGTGTCTTCCGCGGCCGTCTCGACATTGCGGAATTCCGCCGCCTTCGCGGCCGCCAGCCTTTCGAGCGAGGCTGGCGCATCGCTGCCATACAGGCACAGGTGCGTGAGACTGGGGCATGAGGCGCGAGCATCGTTCAGCTCATCGGCCAGCCGCGCGTCGCACAGTGCATGGGTGATCTGTGCCTTGTCGATCATTACCTGCAGCTCGCGGGCGCGCAGCAGCGGCATGCTGCCCACTGCAATGCCACCGGCCTTGACGACTGCAAACCAGCATGCGGCGAGCATCGGGCTGTTCCCGCTGCGCAGCAGCACGCGGTTGCCCGGCACGAGCCCCATGTCCTCGACCAGTACACGGGCAATGCGATTCGCCTGCGCCTGAAGCTGCGCGTACGTCCATCGAACGCTCGCACCAATGACGCATGGCCGGTTGCCCTTGCCCTCGTCGACCCACTTGTCGAGCAACTCGCTCGCACAGTTGAGCGTCGAAGGGAACTGCAGCTCGGGAAGCTCGAACACGAACTCCGGCCATTGCTCATGGGGAGGCAGGTGTTCGGCGGCGAAGCGGTCGACATGGGCGCTGGCGGTCATCGGGCACTCCTGGAAGGCTCAACCAATCTAGGCCAATATAATTTAGTGGTCAACTATTCTCGGCCGACAGCCGGTGTGCCCCTTATCATGGCCCGATGACTCGCATGGCTCGCTTGTGGGACATCTCGCCGCCGGTGCATGCGGACTCGCCGGTGTTCCCCGGCGATACTCGATACAGCCAACGCTGGAGCGCCACCCTGGGCCCAGGCTGCCCGGTCAACGTGAGTGCGATCACGCTGTCGCCGCATGTCGGCGCGCATGCCGACGCTCCATTGCATTTCGACCCGCAGGGCGCCGCCGTCGGCGCGCTGGAGCTCGAACCGTATCTCGGTCGCTGCCGGGTCATCCATGCGATCGGCTGCGCCCCGCTGGTGCAGCTTGCGCACCTCGCGCATGCGCTGCACGACCTGCCGCCGCGCGTGCTGCTGCGCACGTATCGCGAAGTCCCGCTGGATCGCTTCGATCCGGAT